>JAJFIM010000162.1 GCA_021774995.1 Alphaproteobacteria bacterium
GATGGCGGCGCCCAGATTGAGCGACGTGGAGCCGATAGGCTCGCCGGTCGCCGGATCGCCAACTTCTTCCATATATTCCAGATGGCCGTGCGCATGTCCGGTCTCGCCTTCTGCGGTGGAGCGGAACACGGCGGCGACGTCATTATAGCCTTCGATGTCGGCTTTTTGCGCAAAATAAAGATAGCGGCGGTTTGCCTGACTTTCGCCGGCAAAGGCGGCTTTGAGATTGTCTAAAGTTTTCGATGCTGCAAGGTCCATTTTGATCTCCTTTTATTGGGCGGGGTTGTTGGGGGCGCCCGCGATATCAGCCGCGCGCGCTTTAAGATATTTGGTTAACCCTCAAGTTTAGAAATATTCTAAATACATAGAGACTGTCAAGCGCTTTGTCGCGTTGCAAAGAAGGTCAAAAAGTCGCGGCGGGCGGCAAACGTGTATACTCAAAGCGCATGCTCTTAAATCTCAGGAAAAGGAACGCGCCCATGAAACTCGAAGGGTCTTGTCATTGTCAGGCGGTCCGGTTTTCGCTTGAGTCCGCTCATCCATATCCGTTCAATCTTTGCTATTGCTCGATCTGCCGCAAGACCGCCGGGGGGGGCGGTTTCGCCATCAATCTCAGCGGCGACTGTCAGTCCTTGAAGATTGAGGGGAAAGAAAACATTGCCGTTTATCGCGTGAAGATGCGCGATCAAGCCACGGGCGAAGAGCGCCTCAGCGGGGCGCACCGGAATTTTTGTAAGCTCTGCGCCAGTGCGCTGTGGGTGTGGGCGCCGCGCTGGCCTGACCTTGTTCACCCCTTTGCTTCCGCCATTGATACCGATCTTCCCGCGCCGCCCGAGCGCACCCATTTGATGCTGGGCTCAAAAGCGGCTTGGGTTCAGCCCACTTGCGGACCGCGCGATCAGTGTTGTGACGCTTACCCAAAAGAATCCATCGCCGGTTGGCATCAGCGCCTTGGGCTTGAATCGGTTTAAAGCGATGTGGCGGTGAACAACACGGCGCCCATCAGGAAACCCGTCATCATCAACGCCAGCAGGCGGGCGGTCACGGGCCAGTGAGAGAGGGTTTGCGCTTCTATGTGGACGACATTGTCGTTAAAATCCCTGAACCAGACATCTTTCAACATGACAGACGCTCCTTTTTTTGCGGTTTGGCGCCCCCTTCTTGTTGACGTGCAAGCGCCTTGCCAGCATCGGGCGGTTAACCTTAACATCACTCCCGTGCGCGAAATCACGAAGAAGGGATTTGGGCTTCATGACATTATCAATCGATCTTTATTGGTCTTTCCGCAGCCCATATTCTTATCTGGTCACCCCGCGCATTACCGCGCTGGCTAAGGACTATGACGTCACGGTGAATGTGCGGCCTGTCTATCCCATTGCCTTGCGCATCAAAGATTTTTTTAAGGGCCTCGATCCTCTGGCGCCCGCGTATTTTTTTCATGATTTAGAACGCCTCGCCCAAATGCTGGGCCTCGAATACGCCTGGCCCAATCCTGATCCGGTGGTGATGGACTTTGCAACAGGGGAGGTTCCCGCCGAGCAACCCTTCATCCACCGGCTAACGCGCCTTGGCTGCGCGGCGGCGGAGGCGGGAAAAGGCTTGCCCTTTATTGATGAGGTCTCCCGGGTCATATGGTCCGGCGCGCCCAATTGGCACGAGGGCGATTGCTTGGCGCAGGCAGTTTCGCGCGCCGGGTTGGAATTAGCGCCGCTCGATAGATTGATCGAACAGCACACAGAACAGTATGAAGAGATGATTGAGCGTAACCAGGAGGATCAACGCGCCGCCGGTCATTGGGGCGTGCCATTGATGGCCTTTGAAGGCGAGCCCTTTTTCGGCCAGGACAGGTTTGACTGTTTGAAATGGCGCATGACTCAAAAAGGCCTTGTCAGGCGCTCTATTGCGTGAGCTGCCTCAAGTGAAATCTGATGAAATAGCGCCTGGCGGGTCCATGTCAGCGTAGAAAAGTCACCACCTGATTTTGATTTGCATTCTTATTTCCGGTTTTCTTTCTTATCGCATTTGATTTAGCTGTTTATCGCCGATATCAGGCAGTCTCACACTAGTTTTTACTGTGACGGATCATGTATGATCCCCAGATGAAGTTAAGGAGAGACGATAGATGAGCGTGTCTAGGCAAGGTCAGACTGTGGGAGCGTTGCAGCGGTTTCGCAAATTTCGGCGCCGCCAAATCAAGCAGTTAGGCATGAGGCTCATCCGCGGCGCATCTGATTTTATCGCGTCTCAATCCCTTGTGGGAGATGCGCCGGTGCTGAGCAATGACGCATTTCCTTTTACCGCGGAATTAGAAAAAAACTGGAAAGCAATTCGCCAAGAACTTGACGAAGTTTTGAAAGAGCGGGAATTGATACCGGCTTTTCAGCAAGTTTCCCCGGACCAGAAGAACATCGCATTTGGCGACCATTGGAAAACATTTATATTCTTCGGATTTGGATATCGGGTGGACGATAATTGCGCTAAATGTCCGTTTACGGCGCGGCTTCTTGAAGGCGCTCCGGGCCTTCTCAATGCGTGGTTTTCTATCCTAGCTCCGGGTTACCACGTGCCTCCGCACCGAGGCGTCACCAAGGGACTCGTGCGCGTGCATTTAGGGTTAAAAATTCCGGCGGACAGGACGAGTTGTTATATCCGCGTAGACCAGGAAATATGCGTATGGGAAGAGGGTAAGTGCATAACCTTCGATGATACGTTTGAGCATGAAGTCTATAACAATACGGATGAAGAGCGCGTGGTTTTGTTTCTCGACTTTAAACGCCCAATGAAATGGCCCGGCCGCCTCTTCAATGATATTTTTCTTCAAGCCATCACATTGACGGGCTATGTGCAGGACGGCAGGAAAAACCTATTTGAATGGAATAAAAAAATCCGGGAGAAACCAGAACGCCTGTCTTCGTAAACCGCGGGCTGCTTCAAAGTGTGCAAGCGCTCAGGCATTTTGTGAGACGCGAAAATTTTTTGTAAGATTATTTTTCTAAAAAGCAGTTGATAATTTTCGCCTGACATTCCAGAGCGGCATCGGGCATGCCTGGATGGCAGGGTAAAACGACAAGGTGCTGCAAGGTGTCCCGCGCTACGGCGGGCAATAATTCGGGCCGGTCTGCAGGAGGCTCGACGGCTTGCGATTTGGGCAAATTGGCGGCGTCAAAACCGGCGCGGCGCAATGTTCTTATGAGGGGTTTGGGTTCACGTACGACGATAGAAAAAGCCCAATAGGTATGAACCGAATTTTGTTTGGCGGGAACGGGGACGCGATCTCCCAGATAATTCAATAGTTTTTTTGCAGTTCTGGTCCTGGCTTCCAGCGCACCGTCCTTCCATTTCGTTAAGCGTCGCATAATCATGGCAAGAAGCGCAGAATTGGGCTGAAAACGTAATTTTGCGGCGCTCCCGAGCTTTGCGACGCCGCGCACCGAATTTCCAAAAGCGTCTTCATAGTCTTTGTTGAAGAGAGCGAATATTTTGTATATCAGGCCCATAACCAAACGGGTAGTAGCGATCTTCAAGGCGGCAAATTTGAGAATGCGGACAAAATAAACCCGGTGGCTTTGTACGGGATACGCGGATTGAATCCGTTGCATCTTATGGCGAATTTCTGGATCTTTTACGCGGACCAAAGCGCCGCCCAATGCAGTGGCTGTTTTCAAAGGGCCGAAACTGAACATTGCAACATCGGCGGCCTGGTGGCCCGTATAGCCAAGTCCATCAAAACATTGCGCGCAATCTTCGATAACCATGAGATTGTGACGGCGCGCAATTTCGATGAGAGGATCAAGATCATAAAGGGCCCCGAACAGATGCGCCACTAGAATAGCGCGGGTTTTATCGGTGATAGCCTGTTCTATCAGATCAAGGCGGGGCGCCATGTCGTCAAAATCAAGATCAATAGGCACCGGGACCAGGCCATGACGTTTTACGATATTTACCATCCCCTTGACGTTAAGGGCTGAAAACAGAATTTCCTCTCCAGCTTGCCAGTCAAGAGACTGGAGAAGTAAATCCAGGCTGCTGCGTACGGAAAAGCAGGCGAGGGCGTCTCCCTGCGGGGCCCACAGTTGTGTGAGCCTATTCTCAAGAGTGGCCCGGTCCGGGGGAAAAAGACAGTTCCATGCCCCGCTCAGCAAATCGGACCACTCTATTTTGAGTTGCATTCTTACCCACATTTATCGGTAAATCCTTATTCGCAATATTTAAGGTTTAAAATTTAAGCGCCAGCGCCACGCCGCCGCATGCTGTTAATTCACCCCTGACGTGGCGCGCTGGACCTTGTATGATCATGCAGGCAAAGGTTAAGGAGGGACGACAGATGAGCGTGCGGGGGAGTGTAACACAAGATAGGGCGGTGGGAAAACTGCAACGCCTTCGTAATTTTCGGCGCCGTCATGTCAAAAAATTCGGAAAAAACTTCATCCGTGGCAACGCTGATTTTATCGCGTCCCAGTCGCTTGTCGGGAGTCCTCCGGTATTCAGTAATGAAATTTTCCCTTTTGTTGCGGAGTTGGAAAAAAGTTGGAAGATTATTCGCCAGGAACTTGACGAGGTTTTGAAAGAGCGGGAATTGATCCCGGCTTTTCAGCAGATCTCTCCGGATCAGAAGAAAATCGCAATTGGCGATAAGTGGAAGACTTTTATATTCTATGGATTTGGGACTCGCATCGATAAGAATTGCCAAAAATGTCCGAACACGGCGCGCCTTATTGAAGCGATCCCAGCTCTGAAAACAGCTTGGTTTTCCATCCTGTCGCCGGGATATCACGTGCCTGCGCATCGCGGCGTTACCAAGGGAATCGTGAGGACCCATTTGGGACTTAAAATTCCAGCGGATCGCGAAAATTGCTATATGCGCGTGGGGCGTGAAAAATGTATGTGGGAAGAAGGTAAATGCCTGACTTTCGATGATACTTTTGATCATGAAGTTTTTAACAATACCGTTGAAGAGCGCGTGGTCCTCTTGATTGATTTTGAACGCCCGATGAAATGGCCCGGCCGGGCGCTTAACGCCGTCTTCTTGCGCTTGATTACATGGACGGCCTATGTGCAGGACGGCAAAAAAAATTTAATGGCATGGAATAAGAATACTTAAGTTTAGGCGCACCTACCGGCCGGGTGTAAATGTTCATTCGGGCGTCGCAGAAACAAGCCCGGTTTGGGGCGCGTCAATGTGAGAGTCGGGGTTGGGGCGGAGCACTTTCTTAAACGCCGCCGTTATCTGATCGATCTGGGCGGTTGTGTGCGCGGCGGATATGCTGGAGCGCAGCAGGGATTTACTGTTCGGGGTTCCCGGCGGTATGGCGAGATTCACATAAACGCCTTCATTCAAAATGCGATTCCAACTCGCAATGGCGTGTTCCTCATCAGACATCTCGACCGAAACGATCGGACTGGCCGGCGCGCTAAGTTTCAGGCCCGCAGCCTGCAGCCCCTCATGGAGACGTTTGGCGTTTGACCATAATTTTTCGCGCAATTCAGGATGCTTCTCAATTTTTTCGATTGCCGCATTGACGGTGCCGATCGTCGCGGGAGAAATAGACGCGGTGAACATATAGGGCCGGCTGGTAAATTTCATATAGGGAAATTCCGCATGATTGCTCACGCAAAAACCGCCGATAGATCCAAGACTTTTGCTGAAGGTTCCAACAATAAAATCAACGTCTTGAGAAACGCCTTCCTGCTCCGCCAATCCCCTGCCATGATCGCCAAAGACGCCCAAAGAATGCGCTTCATCCACGTAAAGAAAAGCGCCGTGCTTTTTCTTGACTTCAACGAATTCCTTGAGTGGAGCAATATCGCCGAACATCGAGTAAAGTCCCTCGACGATGATCAGTTTGTTTGAACCCTCGCCGTCCATATTTTGCAGACGCCGGTCCAGGTCTTCTGGAGAATTATGCCGAAAACGGACAATAGTGGCGCCGCTCATCAAGCAGCCGTCATAGATGCAGGCGTGACAATCCGCGTCTATGAGGATTGTGTCGCCTTTCATGGCGAGGGCGGCAATCACGCCCAGATTGGCTTGGTAACCTGAAGGATATACAAGGGCTGAAGCGCACCCCATCATTTTGGCAATGTTATTTTCCAGCGACTGGTGCCCGGAATAAGTGCCGTTTGCGATACGCGAACCGGTTGTTCCGGTGCCGTGCGTGGCGAGCGCCTGGCGACCCGCCTCAATGCAATCCGGATCAAAAGTCAGACCAAGATAGTTGTTGGACCCGGCCATAATAACGTCCCGGCCATTAATCACCACTTCGGTTGCTGATTTAACCTGATCGATCGTGACATTGAATGGATCATGGCCACCCTGCAAAATGGTCTTGTGGCGTTCGGGAAAAGCGGAATACTTGTCGAGCAGACCCATCTTATTTATTCCCACCTAGATCGTGTATTGCGCGCACCAGATTTCCGATTGTTCTTATATCAGCCATCAAATTCATCGGGATCGAAATCCCATAAATATCTTCAATCTCCATGATCAAATCGAGAATAGCCACTGAATCTATTTCCAATTCGGTGGCGATGTCCGTGTCCATGGTCAAAGCGATATTTTTTTTGTTGTACGGCTTGAGCAGGTCACACGTTTTGTGAAAAACCAGATCATCTGTTTCTTGGGTAACCATTTATGCCTCTGCCCTTTCATGACATATGGCGATCTTTCGGATCCGAGTTGCGCGCGCCATTGATGATAGCCTATGAAATTAGGTATGGCGGAGGCAACGAAACCACTCGTTTTACTGATCTTGGCGACTTAAAGCCAGCCCTCCCGCTGATACCATTGAAAACTCCGGCTGAACCCTTCAAGAATTGTTACATTCGGTTTCCAATCCGTGAGTTCCGACAGGGGATTTGAGGCGCTCACCCAGTCGGGATGGTAGGCTTCTCGTAGTTTTCCGGGAGTTAACATGGGCGCATAACCAATGGCGCGTCCAAGGAGCGCATTGGCCGCGGCGACCGGCCATGCGGCGGCGTGGGGCACGCGAAAAGCGTGCACGCGGCGCTCCAAGCACTGACTTGCGGTTGCGGCAATCTCCCGCCAGTCATAGCCGTTTGCGGCGCCGTCATGAATTTCCAGAGTGCGCTGGAGTCCCGTGGGCAGTGTGAGAAGAGCGTTGAGGGCGGCGCACAGATCATCGATATAAATGAATGAAAGGCGGGATTGGGGTGAACCCGGCGCGACCACCACGCCGCGCTTCATGTACTTGAACAATTTAAGGGTTTCCCTGTCGCCAGGCCCGTAGACAACGGGCGGTCTGACAATGGTCCATTTAAGTGTTTCCTGGGTTTTGAGGCTCTCTTCCCCCGCAAGTTTGCTGGCCGCATAGCTTGACAACCCGGGCATGCGGGCCGTCAGAGAAGACAGATAAATGAAATGGCCGCATGTGCGCGAGGCGGCGCACAGCTTTGATAAATGGGTTGTGGCTTCCCCATTGATGCGGAAAAATGCGCGCCGGTCACGCGCTTTTACCAAGCCTGCGCAATGGATAAGCGCATCTGCGCCCTCAATCAAGTTCTCGAGACTGGATAAATCATCCAGGGCGCCGGGATACGCGATCTCGCCGTGGCCAGGCAGGTCAGCCCCCCCTTTTCGGCTGAGGGCGCGCACCCGCCACCCTTGCGAGATGAGGTGCGTCACCAAATGGCCGCCAACAAAGCCCGATCCACCTGTAACTGCTATTGTGCCGACCATGTTCCAACTGTTAAGGGCGCTGGGGTTTTGGGATGTCTGCGGCGCATGCCGGGATGCGAAAGGTCTAAACTAAAGATACAGCGACCGCAGTTTCAAGCGGTTCCGCATATTCGCCCATAAGATAACGATCCCGGGTCGCCGACCGGCTGATTTTGCCTGAGGATGTGACGGGAATGCTCCCCGAGGGGACCAGCACGACGTCGCAATCTACGCCCGATACGGTGCGAACGGTTGCGCGCGCCGTGCGCTTCAAGTCTTCACGGACCTCCGGGTCGCGTGACCGGCATTGGATGATCACAACAACTTTTTCCACGCCGGGAGATTCAATCGAGAACACCGCCACGCCGCCGCTTCTGACGCCGGGTAATTGCTGAATGGCCCATTCGATGTCTTGGGGCCATATATTGCGCCCGTTGATAATAATAAGATCTTTGCTGCGTCC
>JAJFIM010000163.1 GCA_021774995.1 Alphaproteobacteria bacterium
GCCGTTGGCAATCACCGTTAAGCCGGGGTTGATTGTCGACCGCCGCCCCCACGTAAGACGCGCTCCAGCAGTCTTCCGTCCACTCCCATACGTTACCAATCATGTCATAAAGACCGAAAGCATTCTTCTCAAAAGACCCTACAGGGCTGGTAAAAACATAGCCGTCATCGCATTCCGCCGGCTTTATGTCTGGAAATACCCCAAAAGAGCTTTCGTCAGCGCCGTTTGCAAAAGCTCACCCATCCTCCGCAGACGCGCCCCAATAACGGGTCGTGTTGGCACCGGCGCGGGCTGCATACTCCCATTCAGATTCGCTCAGCAGACGATAGTGAAAGCCCGTCTGTGCGCTGAGCCATTCAGTATAATCCTTCGCATCACGCCAATTTACACAGACAATAGGGTGAGTATCGGTTTGGGTGAATCCTGGGCTCTGCCAATTCAATCCCACCGAAGGGTCCACCCCGTGTCCCCGGCAGTCAATAGCCATGCTGCGTTTGGTCGCCAAGATAAAAGCCGAAAATTGAGCGCGCGTGACCTCGAATTGACTGACGGCAAACGCACGGCGCAATATGACCTCATGTTGAGGCAGCTCATCGCTTTCAGTTTCAGTGTCCATCTCCGGCGAACCCATGACGTAGGCGCCCGGTGGAATGACCACCATAACAGGACAATCGTTACAATCTTGAAAATCATCGCCGATTTCCAGCGTATTCAACAAGTCCGCAGATAACATTCCGGAAGGCGCGCAAGAAACAGCAATAAACGCCATAGAGAACGCCCGTAAAACATCCGCGGCGTAACGCCATTTTATTCTGATTAATGTGAACAAGAGATTGAATTCCACGTTCGAAGCGCCCCTGGCTCTTACGGAAATAAAGGCTGTTGCATCAATCCGCAGGTCTCGTCAAAGCCGAACATGCAATTGAAATTCTGAATCGCCTGCCCGCTTGAACCCTTGACGAGATTGTCGAGCGTGGACACCAGAATCGCCCGCCCCGGAACGCGGTCTTCAAAAATGCCAAGCAGGCAGGTGTTCGACCCCCTGACATGCCGCGTTTCGGGCGTTTGCCCCTCCGCCGCCACACGCACAAAAGGCTCGTCCAAGTAGCGCTGGCTGAGCGTGCGCCTCAGATCAGTGGCGGACGCGCCTTCTGTCAGCCGCACATAAGTCGTCAGCAATTCACCCCTGTTCATGGGGATGAGATGGGGGGTAAAACTAACGATCAATGGCCGTCCCGCCGCCCCGCTTAGCTCCTGTTCGATCTCCGGCGCATGGCGATGATGCGCAATACCGTAAGGGTGCATCGCTTCCGCCACTTCACAGAACAGCATGGATTGTTTAACGCTCCGCCCGCCCCCGGAAGCGCCTGACTTGGCGTCGATCACAATATCATCAGCGTGGATTAAATCTTGCGCCACAAGCGGCAAGAGCAGCAGGAGCGCCGCCGTAGGATAGCAGCCCGGGCAGGCAACCAGATCAGCGCCGGCGATATCATCCCGGTAAAATTCCGTTAGTCCGTAGACGGCTTTTTTTTGTAATTGAGGCGCTTTGTGCTCATGACCATACCAGTTTGCATAAACATCTGCATCTCGAAGGCGAAAATCCGCCGACAGATCAATAATTTTCATGTGATCGGGAAGCGCGGCTATCACTTCTTGCGACGTTCCATGCGGCAGGCCGCAAAAAACCACATCCGTTTCGCTCCAGTCGGCCTCTTCCGTCACGGATAAAACAGGCAGATCCAGACCCGCCAAATGCGGAAAAACCTGGCCCAGCGGTTGGCCGGCGTGTTTACCGGCCGTCAGGTGGGTGATCTCCAACCCTGGGTGACAGGCGGCCAAACGGATAAGATCGGCGCCCGTATAACCAGAAGCCCCGATGATCCCCGCTTTTATCTTAACCTGCTCTGCCATGTCGGTCCTCATAGCTGTGATCAGGCGTCCTAAATCATTGAGACGCTCTTGTCCACCGCACCGCCGGAAAGCTTACAACTCAGCCTGTTTCCGCAATGTTTTTGACGGCCTGATCAATGGCCTCTTTACGTGAAACAAAAATATCTTGAGGCGATATGCGATCAAGAATTCCCAGCCCCTCCATGGTTCGCCTGGCGACGCCTTGCAGGTTGGATATAAACACGACATGCCCATTATTTGTGGCTTGCGTTATCAGTTCATCGATAGCCAGCGCTGCACTCGTGTCAATATAACCGGCTCCCGAAAAATCATAAATCATAGTTTGACATCCGTTAATTTGAGACGGAATACGGCGAACCATTTCACGCGCCGACGCATAAGAAAAAGAACCGTGGAGAAGGTTTACAAGTATTTTTCCTTGCGCATTCCTAAGCATCGCTCTCTCTTCAGGCGTCAAATGACCCCCATCATCAGAGCCGGAGGTCTGTTTGATGCTTTTGATTTGCTCCTCGGCAAGCCAGCGCGAATTCACAAAGCTGGCCAGGATAATACCAACAGCCACGGACGTAATGAGATCAACAAACACGGTGAGGAGAAAAGTGATCAGCATGATCACGACCTTTTCGCGGGGCGCTTGGCGTATATGTTTCAAATAGGCCCAATCGATGATGTCCCACCCGACTTTCATCAATATTCCCGCAAGAACCGCCAAAGGCACATGAGAGACTAATGGACCTAAGCCAAGCGCCATAGAGAGAAGCAACAAGGCGTGAACTACGCCAGAAATTGGCGTGCGGCCCCCGGCGCGCACATTAACCACAGTTCGCATTGTGGCTCCGGCGCCCGGCAGCCCGCCGATCAAGCCCGCAATCAAATTGCCCAATCCCTGCCCAACTAATTCCTTATCTGAATCATGCTGTGTGCGCGTCATGGAATCGGCAACCAGCGATGTGAGCAAACTGTCGATCGACCCCAGCAGCGCAAGAATAAACCCGGCCTGCACCAGTTGAGGCATGGCGCCGAAGCTGAGTTGAGGTTTGATGATTGTCGGCAGGCCGCTTGGCACTTCGCCGATTTCGGGGACCCCGTTCAGCCAAAAAACCGCCATCAGTGTCCCAATGATCAACGCCGCCAGAGGTGCAGGTATATATCTTTGTAAGCCTGCGGGCCAGAATACGACGATGCCCAGCGATAATAGCGCAAGGCCTAAAGCGCTGAGATTAATCACCTCTGGGTTCAGGAGGGCGAGTTGATGAAGGGCGCCCACTGTACCGTCCGCGGCGCCGGGCAAGCCGATGAAAGGGAGAATTTGAATAATAATAATAATAACGCCGATACCAGTCATAAAACCGGATACGACGGAATATGGCGTATAGGCGACATATTTTCCTATGCGTAGAAAACCAAATACGATTTGCAATACGCCGCCAATCATGACGATGGTAAATGCTTCAGATAAATTTGTGGAATGCGTTGCGATCACGGCGGCCATTACCACAGTCATCGGCCCGGTGGGACCCGAAACCTGTGCCGGCGTGCCCCCGAATAAAGCCGCAAATGTCCCCACAGCAATGGCCCCGTAAAGGCCTGATATGGCGCCTGCTCCGGAAGTTACGCCGAAAGCCAGGGCCAAAGGCAGCGCCACCACTGCGGCTGTCAACCCACCGAATATGTCCGCCTTGAACTGAGAAAGACGCGTCCCTCGTGTCGCGGGGTAAGAAATATTGGGTGCAAGAAAACCCCATAACCGCATGATAAAGTGCGTCATGACGGGATCACTGTCTTTCTTAAAGTTCAGAATCTAATCACCTGATAACGCGTCCTAAGACATTGAGAGGCCCTTGTCCACCGTGCCGCCTTAAGGCCCCCAAGCGCTGGCCACCCGGAAGGTGACAAACGACGCACTATAAGCCAGGGTTATCAGATAAACGAACATGAAGCTGGGCCACGCCCAGGAATTGGTCTCGCGCCGTGTGGCGGCAATGGTCGCCAAGCATTGCGGCGCGAAAATATACCAAACGAGAAAAGCAAGACCGGTGGGCAGGCTCCAGGCGGATTGCAGAGTGAGCGCCAGGCTCTGTCCAATGGCTTCTTCAGAACCACTCAGGGCGTAGACCGCGCCCAATGCAGCCACCGCCACTTCGCGCGCCGCCATGCCGGGAATTAAGGCAATAACAATTTCCCAACCAAAGCCAATGGGGGCAAAAAGGGGTTCCAAAAATTGCCCGATGATGCCGGCAAAACTATAATAGATAGCAGGCAGATCGGCGCCTGGCGGCGGCGCCGGGAAGGTTGCCAACGCCCACAACACGATCATGGCGCCAAGTATGATCGTTCCGGCGCGGCGTATAAATATTCTAACCCGCTGCCAAACCCCCAAAACAATATCTCGCAAAACCGGCGCCTTATATGTCGGCAATTCCATGATCAGCGGTTGAGAAGCGCCTTTGGTCACCGTTAGTTTTAAAACGCCCGCAACAATCAACGCGCTCACCACGCCCGCAACATATAGCCCCAGCATCACCAATCCTTGAAGGCCAATGCCATATATCACGGCGGAGTTGGGAATAAATGCCGCA
>JAJFIM010000164.1 GCA_021774995.1 Alphaproteobacteria bacterium
TCGGACGTTGTCTGCCCCTGGTGCTATGTCGGCAAGAAGCGCATGGACAAAGCACTTGCCCTCTTTGGCGCAAACCGCGTGCGCGTCGTGTGGCGTCCCTTTCAACTCGACCCCACGATTCCCGAAGGCGGCGTTGACCGCAAAGCCTATCTCAAAAATAAATTTGGCGATGGGGAGCGGCCCAAACACATGCGCCAAGCTTTAGAAGCCGCAGGAGAGGCGGAAGGCATTCCTTTTGATTTCACCATTATTGAGCGCTCGCCCAATACGCTCAAAGCGCACCGGTTGATCCACTGGTCTTTAAACGCGGGCTGTCAGGACGCTGTGGTCACAAAATTATTCGACGCTTATTTTGTAGAGGGCAAGGATATCGGCGATGGGGCCGTGTTGACCGCCATCGCCGGTTCTGCCGGAATGGATACCGATCTTGTTGCGGAACTTCTCGGGTCGAATTCGGATCAGGAATTGATCGCAGGCGAAATCGAATCCGCCCGTAAAATGGGCGTCAGCGGCGTCCCCACTTTCATCGTCAACAGCCAATACGCCGTATCAGGCGCACAAGAGCCGGACACTTTGGTGCAGCTCTTGAACAAGGCTGAGGTGGCTTAAACCCATATAAAAAGGCGGGACTTGCGAGCCCCGCCTTTTCGTAGTGCTTTGATATTACAGGCGCCTAGAAATCAACCGATACGCGCGCGTAATAATATCCGCCGTTAAAGCCAAATGGCGCGGAACGGCGGGAGAAGTTAAATACGCCATTGCTGCTCAAAATGGTGTTGCCAACGTCATCTGATAACGTACCGCCACGCGTTTGCCCGATCACATTAGTGTCCGGCGTCACGTCGAAGATGTTATTAGCGCCGGCCGTGATGGTGACGCCCTTATCTTCAAAGGTGTAACTGGCCTGAATATCGGTCAGCCATTTGGCGCTGAACTCCTGGATATTCTGAACAGGAATGCCACCCGTCGGCGTATCGCAAGCACCTTCGCACGTTGTATACTTGCCAAAGCGACTGCCCCGCAGGGTGAGGTTCAAGGGACCATTGGTCCAATCCGCGGTGAGATTAATGCGCGTCTTGGGCTGCCATTCTTCGATGATCGAGCGGTCTTGCGGTGAAAACAATGTCTGCCCAGCAAGCAGACCAGGCGCCGGCAAATCACGCTTGATTTCAGTTTTGGTGTAATTACCGGATCCCGTCAGCGTTAATTGACCACCGGCAATATCCCACGGCAGGGCGTAAGACCCAACAAGATCAATGCCGCGCGTCTTCGTATCGACAGCATTTGTGAAGAACTGAGCGGACGTGGCGATACCCGCTAAGGCCGTCGTAAGAGCAGGCGTGAGTGAGGCCGCGAACGAGTTCGTTAAAACGATACGGTCATCAATATCGATCCGGTAGGCGTCTACAGTCAGCGTAATATCCGGAGTCGGCGTGAACACGAAACCGATGCTGTAGTTCATCGACGTTTCTTCCTTCAATTGCGGAATACCGATCGCCACAGCCGCAGCGCTATCATTGCTGAATGTGCCGCGTTCTTCAGCCACCGTCACGCCCATGACAGTCACAAACTGGGTGCTGGTGGAATTGAAGAATTGCTGTTGCATGGAGGGCGCCCGAAAACCGGTGCTGACCGCGCCGCGTAAAGCCAGCGCATCGTTGACTTCAAACCTCACTGTTCCCTTGCCGTTGATGGTTGAGCCAAAATCGCTGTAATCCTCATAACGCACAGCGGCGGCTAACCTCAGACGATCCGTTACGTCGCCTTCAAGCTCTCCGTAGATGGAATAGGCGTTACGGGATTCGTCAACTTCATTATTTGGAGCAAAACCGCGAAACACCTGGAAGCCAGCGGAATACGTAACCTCAGACCCCGGCACGGAACATCCCGGGCAATTCGTGTTGAGCGCCCCGCCGTTAATATAAGAAGCGGGCTCCCCAGCTTCGATCATATAATTCTCCCGGCGCCACTCGACCCCGGCGGCGAAAGTCACTGGCCGCCCGCCCATGTCGAAATCACGGACGGCGTCCACATTGGCAACCCATTGCTGGAGTTTCAACGTGCCTGCATCCGCCTCAGTCGGGCTAGCAATCCCCAGCGACGCGTTCGCCGAATTACCGATGATGAAGTTAAAGGAATTGAAGCCGTAATTGATGCTGGTGTCGACCGACCAGTCGCCCAGCGTCCACTCAATGCCGGCAACAGCTGAACGGTCATTGATTGTCGGCTTAATAAGCGGCAGGAAACCGTCCGGGTATAACTCAATCACCGTACGGTCAAACTGATTGGCCCGGCGATAAAATCCGCCGGCCTCGTTTTTACGCCTCGATATGCTCAAAAAGGCGTAGCCTTCCGCAATATCGGAAAGCGTCATGCCCGCATTCACAACGCCAACATGTTGATTGGAATCGCCGTCGCCAATGCGGAAATTCTGGCGGCCAAACGTAAATTCCCGCGCATCAAACGTGCAATCGATACCGGCAGTACAAGTTGCCTCATTGGCGTAAGGATATTGCCTGGCGGCTGAAAGTCCGGCACGGTTGGTGGCTTCTCTGTCCCGGAATTCATACGTGACATTGATGAAACCGTCATCGCCAAGGGCAAAACCCTTATTAATGGACGCCACGAATGTGTCACCGTCGCCTTCATAGGTGCTGCCATATTGCGCCGAAACTCTTCCGCCTTCGGAGCTGTCGTTCAGCTTGAAGTTAATCACGCCCGCTATAGCGTCGGAGCCGTATTGCGCCGCCGCGCCGTCGCGCAGGACTTCAATTGAGCTGAGCGCGCTTTGCGGAATGGCGTTGATATCCGTGCCCGCCGTGCCGCGTCCAACTGAGGTGTTAACGTGAATGAGCGCGCTGGTGTGGCGGCGTTTGCCGTTGACCAGAACCAGGGTCTGGTCAGGCCCCAGGCCGCGCAAAGTTGCCGGGCGCACCGCGTCCGTACCGTCTGAAATAGACGAACTAGAGAAATTGAACGAAGGCGCCAGCAATTGAAGGGCGCGGCCTGTCTCTGTGGCGCCCGCCTTGAGGATATCCTCCGCATTGAGAACGTCCACCGGCACGGATGTCTCCAATACCGTCCGTCCTTTGACGCGCGTGCCCACGGTGACGACAATTTCGTCCACGCCCTGCGCATAAACCGGGATGGCCGTAGCAATTGTCGCCAAACCGGCGCCGCCTAACAGAGCCATTTTTAAAGATTTTCGCACGACTCTTTCAGCCGCGTGCAGTCCATTCATTGTAGAATTTCCCCCTGATTATAATTTGCCGATGAAATAGAGCCCGATACACACAATCAGGCACCATTTAAGCTATCTGATTGAAACAAAACCAGTGTTCGATTTGTGACAATCTGTTTCGCAGACTAACACAATCGCCCTTTTTCAACAATTACAATCAGCATAAGCCGCATACGGAAAAACCCAATGATACGTAGCGTCAACTTTAAGCTTAGGTGTAATAACAACGCATAGTGTGACATGCAAACCATAGTCTAGGTGGGAGTGAGGGGCATAAAAATGCTCATGCGAATCAAACAATTCTCAATTCGCCCCTCATTCTCCTTATGGCTCCGTACTCTGACATATGCAATCAAGCACTGCGCAGTAATAGATGCAACTTGTACTGACCACATAACAACCATTGTGAAATTTTGGCGGCGCCTAATCCGACTCGCCGTCAAAATAATCAACCCCGGCATTTTTCATAGCGATGATGCGAAATTCCGATTCACCTGCATGTTTCGAACCCGGCAGACCGCCGCATCTGACTGCGTATTTGCCCGAATCCGGATACTCGGCCACTTCCGGCGTTTCCATCGTGCTTACCGCCAGATAGACCAGTTCCGCGTCCGACGTATTGCGGATCTGGCGCGGCGCATCGGGGCCTGGCGGGCAGCAGATGATGTCGCCTTTGCGCAAGGGGTGTTCGGCGCCGGCAAAGCGCAACGTCCCCTCGCCTTCCAGTATCAGGAACATTTCTTCATTGGCGTGGTGAAGGTGATACGGAAAGGCCGCTTTGCCCGGCGCCAGCCGCGTCACGTTATAGCCGAGTTTTTGCGCACCCAAAACGCGGCCCAGCCCGCCCATCCTGGCTTCGAATTTTCCGCCGTCTCCCCAGTCATTATACGCCACGTCGTCCAAATTCATCACGGGGCTGGTTCTGCTTGTCGGCATCTCGCGTATCTTTCTTCTTTGTTCGCCTCTTTTGAAACCACTGCCTGGAGCACTGCCGATGTCAAATCACTTATCAAGCGCAAACGCTCACTCGGCATCGAGCGCTTCTCTCACCCGTGCTTCTATCCACAACGCATAATTGGCATGCTCTGACATGCCCTTGGCGTTGAAGACGTAATCAAGTCCTTCAAGATCGGTCTGAATTTTGTCCTGTATGCCTTTT
>JAJFIM010000165.1 GCA_021774995.1 Alphaproteobacteria bacterium
CATCGGCGATCTTGGTGCGCGCTACCACCACCTTGACGCTCGCACGGCGCTCCCCCAGGGCGGGCTCGCCATTCCGCTTATTGACTATTCCGACGAGGTGATGCGGGCGTTTCTTTATTATCAGGTTAACGTCGCGAATAAAATCGGCATGACGCCAAATCCCCATGAAAAAAGCGTCGCCGATACTTTCTATGCGTGGTGGAAAGAATTGCCGCGCGATGCCGTTTCAAGTCCCTGAGCGTTGCGACAGCGCCAATGCGCTGCGCAAGTCATCATATGTGGCGTAACCCAAATTCTTGCCGATCGTTTCTTGCCATATGCGATCAAGCAAAGCGTGGGTGGCCGCGCTCATGATTTGGGCGTGGTCTCCGGTTTTGCCCAGGCGCAATTTGCTGGAGCGCGCCTGCGCGGGCAGGCCGCAGGCGGCGTTGCGTTTTTCCGCGATCAAATGATCGTCAAATTTGGTTTCATGACGCATCATGAATTCGAATGAGGCTTGGCGCGCAGCGATCCCGGTCGCCGGCGCGTTACCGCCGAGACCTAAAAAGTCCGCCACGCGCGCCACCGCGCCGGGCAAATCCGCTTTCATGTCTTCGTAACAGAAAAACAAAAAATCAGGCTTATTCCGATGCGGCCACCAAGAGAGCAGGTGGGACCAGTAAGAACCTCTCTGGGGATTTTCAGCAAACTTTTCATACACGAAGGCGTCAAGAGACACGGCGCCCGGCGCCAGAAACCAGCCATCCATAAAATGGTAAAAAGAGACAGCGACGTCTTTGGGGTCGCGGAGGATATAAATATACCGGCATCCCTTGGGGACATCCGCCCAACTAAAATGCGTCTTGAAGGCCCTTGGCGCGCCGGCGTGATCCGCGTTCAAATCATGGCCAAGGTCATACGCCAATTCGATCCACGGCACGGGTTCCGTGATCTCATCGAAATCCATAGCGCCCCCCGTGCGCAGGCCATGGACAATTTGTTGCATCCAGGTGGTGCCCGCTTTGGGATAAGTTGCGATCAAGACGTCATCGGGGCGCGGTTTGAAAGAAGCCGCGTATTTTAACCCTTGGCTGGAGATCAGCCGGGCGCTTTTTTGCTTGTACTGTGAGATTGTCGTCGGCTGGGATGTCATGTGTTTCATATTAACTTTATTGTTATCTGCCCACTCAGCTATATACACATAGGCGGTAAATGGCGCAAAAAGCGTTGCGTCGGGAAAGGCGTCGTTCAACCGTGATTGGCGGAGAGGTTTTTAGACCATGTCCATTTGGGGAAAAATAGCCGGCGCCGCCGCCGGGTTCGTTCTTGCCGGAGGTCCGCTGGGCGCGCTGGTGGGCAGCCTGGCCGGGCACTATGTTTTCGACAAACAGGCAGACCAGGCGGGCGGAACGGAGCGGCGCGCCCGCGACCAGGTGGCGTTCACAATCGGGGTGATCGCGCTGGGGGCCAAAATGGCCAAAGCCGACGGCCGCGTCACGCGCGACGAGGTGAGTGCGTTTCGCGAAGTCTTTCAGGTGCCTCCCTCCGAATTTGAAAACGTCAAGCGCGTCTTCAACCGGGCGCGGCGGGATGTGGCGGGTTATGAGGGTTACGCCGAGCAGATCGCCGGACTTTTTCGCGGCAATCCGGGGATGCTTGAAGATTTGCTGGATGGCCTTTTTCATATCGCCAAAGCGGACGGCGTCATTCATCCCAAAGAGATCGAATATCTGCAAAATGTTGCCCGGATTTTTGGCTTTTCCGATGGTGAGTTTGCGCGCATCCGCTCTGGCCATCTGGGCGCCGACGCCTCTGACCCTTACGTGATTCTGGGCGTGGACGCGGCGATTTCCGACAAGGATCTGAAAACGGCTTATCGGCGTCTTGTGCGCGAAAATCACCCCGATGCTTTGGTGGCGCGGGGTGTGCCGGAAGAATTTATTCTTCTGGCCAATGAAAAACTGGCGGTCATCAACGATGCCTATGACCGCGTGAGCCAAGCAAGAGGCATCACGTAACGCGCCTTTTTCGGGATCGCGCGGGTTGGGAGAGCCCAAAACATGAAACCGGCCAATGCTGTTTTTTCAAAGCAAGACGCCACGATTTTTTCGGTAATGTCGGCGTTGGCGGCTGAGCATGGTTCCATTGATCTGGGGCAGGGGTACCCGGATGGCGAAGGGCCGGAAGATCTGCGCCGGGCGGCGGCGCGTTATATTATGGATGGGCCAAACCAATATCCTCCCATGGCGGGCGTGGTCCCTTTGAGACAGGCTATTGCCGCACATGATTCCCGCTTTTATGGCATTGATGCGGCGTGGCAAACGGAAACGCTGGTGACGTCCGGAGCCACCGAAGCCCTTGCAGCCAGTTTCATGGGCCTGCTCAATCCGGGCGATGAAGCGGTGGTGATCGAGCCGGTCTATGACAGTTACCGCCCGCTTATCGAGGCCATGGGCGGTGCGGTGCGACCCGTGCGCTTGCATCCCCCCGCGTGGACATTGGACCGCCATGAATTCGCCGCGGCCTTTGGGGCCAATACGAAACTGCTGGTGCTCAATTCGCCGATGAATCCAAACGGCAAAGTTTTCACCCGAGAAGAATTGACGTTCATCGCTGAAACGGTTCTGGAGCATGATTGTTTCGTGGTGTGCGACGAGGTCTATGAACATTTGACGTTTGGCGTTGAGCATATTCCTTTGATGACCTTGCCCGGCATGGCGGAGCGGTGCGTGCGCATTGGTTCGGCGGGAAAAATATTTTCCGTCACGGGTTGGAAGGTAGGCTTGGTGACGGCGCGAGCTGAGTTAATGAGCGCGCTGGCCAAGGCGCATCAATTCATCACCTTCACGGTTCCCCCCGCCTTGCAATTGGCGGTGGCCGAGGGACTTGAAAAAGAAGACGTTTTTTTTAGCCGGTTGGCGCAAGATCTCAGCCTTAAAAAGGAGCGCTTGGCCAAGGGTTTGACGACGGCCGGGTTCGAAGTCCTGCCCGCATCAGGCACTTATTTTTTGGCGGCGGATATCACACCATTAGGATTTAACGGGACTGATGTGGATTTTTGCCGCCACATCACGCGGCAAGCGGGCGTCACCGCCATTCCCCTCAGCGCGTTTTACGCCGATCAACAGCAGGCGCCCGCGCATCTGGTCCGGTTTTGCTTTTGCAAAGAAACGGCCGTTCTGGACGAGGCGGCCGCCAGATTGAAACGTCACTTTGACTGATTGGCGCACAAGCAAGAATTGTTTCTCAACGTTAATTTAAGGTCTCCAAGGCTAGTCTGGGCGTTGAACAAGCGCCAGAGGCTTCAATGTTAAGAGTTTGTAGAGTGTTCGCGTATGGGGGGTGACGAAATAAAATTGCGGGCGGAAATGACGACGCCCAATTTCACATATGGGGGCTATGTGGTTGCGCGTTCCCTTGCCTTTTTTGCGCTCGCATTTAGCCTCATTCCGATTCTGGCTGCAAATATTAGTCCTTGGGCCGCGCTTTTGGCGCTGCCGGTTGTTGGCGTTCGCGCGTATAAACTCACCATCATCATGCATGATTGCGCTCATGGCACTTTATTTGCCGAGCCGCGCATCAACCGCAATGTCGGCGTGTTTTTTGGGCTTCTCTCAGGCGTTAATTTTGACGCCTACGGACGATTGCATTTTATTCACCACACGCATTTTGGCGAGGAAAAAGATCCCAGGGGACGCGACTATCTAAAGTTTTGGGATTTAAGCCCGAAGGCTCGCTTGTGGCATCTCTTTCGGCCCCTGCTGGGGCTTAACATTATACATTTTCGCAATGTGATGCGCGTCGTGGAAATTCTGCCTCTTGGCAGGCAAGGAGTTTTCTTTGCTGCCGGGTTTGCCGTTCAAGGCGCGCTTGCGACCATCGCGACGCTGGGCTGGCGTTATCCATTTCTGGCATTGATTTATCCTCTTTCGGCGGCGACCGTCGGACTTTTTCTCAGCCAGATGCGGGTCATTGCCGAACATCTGGCGCCGCAAGGAATGGATGGCGCTTCTTTTGTGTGTAGCCATGAGGCGAACTGGATTGACGCAGTGCTGCTCTATGATCTTAATTTCAACTATCATCGCGAACATCACACCTATCCGGACGTACCGAGCGTCTGCCTTCCTGCGTTGAGCTTGGAAATATCTAAGCGGAATTTTAGTCAAAAACCCGCTTATTGCATGGTCCAT
>JAJFIM010000166.1 GCA_021774995.1 Alphaproteobacteria bacterium
GCGATGGCGGCGAAGGGGCATTGGGCCACCCCCGCGTATGGCTGGAATTGGGCGACAACCTGCAGGTGGAATGCCCATACTGCAGCCGGCGCTATATTCTGAAAAACGGCAATGCGCAAAGCGCGCCGGCCGATTCACACAAAAACGCCGCTTCCGCAACTTCATCTGACGCTTGATCGGTAGATGCCTGATATCGCGACGCCGCACCCAATCACAAAAGGCGATCATCTCTATCTTGTGGACGGATCGACCTTTATTTTTCGCGCTTACCACGCCCTGCCCCCTTTGACCCGAAAAAGCGACGGTCTGCCTGTGGGCGCGGTGAGCGGTTTTTGCAATATGCTCTACAAGCTGCTCAACGATACGAAGCGTGAAGATAAAATCACGCATTTGGCAGTCATTCTTGACCATTCGGGAAAATCATTCCGCAATGATATTTACCCTGACTATAAAGCGCACCGCCCACCCGCGCCTGAAGATCTCGTTCCCCAATTTCCTCTGATTCGCGATGCCGTCCGCGCGTTCAATGTGGCGTGCGTTGAAATGCCGAACTATGAAGCGGACGACCTTATCGCAACTTACGCCGTCCAAGCGGCGGCTCTGGGCGCCAGGGTAACCATTGTTTCGTCGGACAAAGATTTGATGCAACTCGTCAATGATCAGATCGACATGCTGGACACCATGAAAAACCGCACCATTGGCCTTAGCCAAGTAGAAGAAAAATTCGGCGTTGGGCCGGAAAAGGTTATAGACGTTCAGGCTTTGGCGGGAGATTCGGTGGACAATGTGCCCGGTGTGCCCGGAATTGGGATCAAGACAGCAGCCGAATTGATCAACGCGTATGGCAATTTGGACAGCGTTTTAGAACGGGCGGGTGAAATAAAACAACCCAAACGCCGCGAGCGCCTGATGGAGCATGCGGACATGGCGCGCCTCAGCCGGGATCTGGTGACCCTCAAACAGGATGTACAAGTTGAAACGCCCCTTGACGCTTTCCTCGTGGCGCCGGCCGAACCAGAAGCATTGATCGGTTTCTTAAACGAAATGGAATTTAACACCCTGACGCGCCGCGTGGCCACCGCCATGAATGTGGAAAATCCGCAAAGCTTGGCGCCAACAAAACCTAAAAACCGCACCGGCGCGCCCGCCGCTTCGAAACATAATGAGCAATGCGCCCTCACGCCGCCTGCGGGCAAAATTGACGTATCGGCATATGAAACCGTGACCAGTGAGGAAAGACTAGAGGCCTGGATCAATGACGCTCTACTGGCCGGTCATATCACTATAGACACTGAAACAACGTCGTTAGATACGATGCAGGCGGAACTGGTCGGAATTTCCTTGTCTATTATTCCCGGCGCGGCCTGTTACATCCCCCTCGCCCACGGCAAAGAGCAAGACCTCACGCTGGACATGGGCGATGCGCCCGCGCCACCCGAACAATTGCCCATGGAATTAGTTCTGGCCCGGCTGAAACCCCTGCTGGAAGATCTCAGCGTTCTCAAGATTGGTCAAAACATCAAATATGATTTCGTCATTCTGGCGCGCCGCGGCATTCGCCTGGCGCCCATCGACGACACCATGTTGCTCTCTTATGCGCTGGACGCCGGTTTGCACAGCCATGGAATGGATGCGCTCTCAGAGGTTTTTCTGGGCCACAAACCGATCCCCTTCAAAGAAATCGTCGGGACGGGCAAAAAACAAATCACATTTGACCGCGTCCCCATTGACAAAGCAACTGAATACGCCGCCGAAGACGCCGACGTCACTGGGCGTTTGCATTCGTTTTTAAAGCCGCGTCTCAGCCGTGAAGGCCGCACGAGCGTCTATGAAACGCTGGAGCGTCCTCTTGTCACGGTTCTGGCGGACATGGAAATGGCGGGCGTCAAAGTAGACCGCGCCGCATTGGCGCGCCTGTCGCATCAATTCGCGATACGCATGGGAGAATTGGAAACGCAGGCGCAAAAACAAGCGGGAGAAAACTTCAATCTTGGCTCTCCCAAACAACTGGGCGAGATATTGTTCGAGAAAATGAGCATACCGAGCGCAAAAAAAACCAAGACCGGGGCCTATGCTACAGGTGCGGATGTATTGGAAGCGCTTTCGGCCCAGGGCCATGAACTGCCGGCAACGATATTGGAGTGGCGCCAATTATCCAAACTCAAAAGCACCTATACGGACGCTTTGGCCGAATCGATCAACCCGCAAACCGGGCGCATTCACACTTCTTTTTCATTGGCCGCCACATCCACAGGCAG
The DNA here is from genome assembly GCA_021774995.1 of Alphaproteobacteria bacterium. Classification (GTDB taxonomy): domain Bacteria; phylum Pseudomonadota; class Alphaproteobacteria; order SMXP01; family SMXP01; genus JAJFIM01. The sequence continues at coordinate 2,259 of JAJFIM010000166.1, forward strand.
ACTTGCCTCAAGCGACCCCAACCTTCAAAACATCCCGATACGGACGGATGAAGGGCGGCAAATTCGCCACGCTTTTATCGCTGAAAAAGGGCATAAACTCATCAGCGCCGATTACAGCCAGATCGAATTGCGGCTTCTCGCCCATATCGCCGACATCGCCCCCCTCAAGCGCGCCTTCCTTGATGGTCTCGATATCCACGCCATGACTGCCAGTGAAATCTTCGGCGTGCCCGTCAAAGGCATGGACCCGATGGTCCGCCGCAAGGCCAAAGCCATCAATTTCGGGATCATATACGGGATTTCCGCTTTTGGACTGGCCAACCAATTGGGCATTTCGCGCGGCGAGGCCCAACAATACATCACGTCTTATTTTGAGCGATTTCCTGGCATCCGCGCCTATATGGAAGATACTAAGGAATTTTGCCGCACGCACGGCTTTGTCTCAACGCTGTTTGGCCGCCGCATTCATATGCCTGACATCACATCCAAAAACGCCGCGCAGCGCGCCTTTGTTGAGCGGGCCGCCATCAACGCCCCCATACAAGGCGCCGCAGCCGATATCATCAGACGCGCCATGATCCGCATCCCGAACGCCCTGTCCCAAGAAAAACTTGACGCCAGAATGCTGTTGCAAGTTCATGATGAGCTGATCTTTGAAGCCCCCGACGCCCAAGCCGACAAAACGGCGCGCATTGTCGCGGATGTGATGGCGCACGCCGTGCGCCCCGCCCTGGAATTAGCTGTGCCGCTGGTTGTTGATACGGGAATAGCGAAGAATTGGGCGGAGGCGCATTGAGGCTTCACAAGACAAAATTTTAGCGCAAATTTTATTAACTCTTCTTCACACATCTTAAAAAGTCCTGAAGAAATGAGATCTACTCTTCTTAGCTCTTAATGAGGAGTGGGTGGTTGCAATATTTGGTGCTTGGAGCAGTGTTGCTATTTTTAGGGTGTGGCTCCACGCCTTGCGCGTTATCGGAACCGGCGCTTGAAGTCACCAGCGCTTGCAGCGATTGCGCCGCCGCACTTCCCAATCTGGAAAAGAAACAACAGACGGCGCCTGCTTCAAGAGAAGCGCCAATCCAAGCAGACAGGCAAAGCGCGGCGCGGTCCCAGACCGGATTTATCGCCTTTGCATCAACGCCAGACTGCATCGGACCATGCAAACCCAGTGAAATAGCTTATGGCGGCGATCTGCTCAGCGACCCGGCGGAAGATCTGCGCGCATGGGGGTTGCCGGAAAAGAATGGGGTCACCAACACCGCTTTTCTGGGCCGGACGCGGCGGAACGCGCCAGCACCCGGCGCAAACTCTTTATGGCGGGACCCGAAGCAAGAAGAGCCATACTGGGTAATTGGCGAATTGGCGTTTTCTGGCGCGGAGACGAATTTTCGCACCTTAAGCGCCGGCATAAAGTGGGTAAAACCGCTGAAATTAAAATAAGCCCACGGCCTTATTGCCGCGTCTCATGCAGCGTTTGATCGCATGAGTTCTTCAACGCCTGTTTTTTCCAACAGCTTCTTTAATTCACGAATATCAACTTTATCGCCGCCGGCCTCTGGCGACGCCGTTTCAATTGCGCCGGCGACCCCTTGTGAGAAATTGGGCATTTGGACATATTTGATAATGCGCCGCTTGGCCTGCAGGTCGCATTCCCCCATAGGCAAGACGCCGTTTGCGCAAAGCCTAAGTAAAGCGATCGCTTTTTGCGCCGGAGATATTTTCCGCCGGTCAATGTTTTGAAACAGCGCCGCCTCCTCAACCACGCGCAGCGCCAGTTCATCAAGCGCGCCGGAAATCTCCTGCTTATTTTCCGGTTGGAATCCAGTGGACGCCATCCAAGATTGCATTTCCGATATCATGGCCAACCTTTTGAGGACAGGCGTCTTGCCGTTAAGAAAATGTATTTGCATCTGATGGGATGCGACGGCGCCCAAAACATAGCCCGCCAAAGTGCGCTTGTTTTCGACGCCAACAATATTTT
>JAJFIM010000167.1 GCA_021774995.1 Alphaproteobacteria bacterium
ACTCTATCTTACCTGATGACGGTCTGCCGCTTTATGCGGGTTATATTGTTGATGCTATCGAGCAGCATCTTGCCAAGGGAGCCGCCGCATGAGCTTTATGACCAAGCCGAAGGTCGCGCATCCCCGATCGCGTCATAATGATTTGGGGCTGACACGCCGGGACTATGAAGGCACGATGTCGACTTTGTGCGCGGGCTGCGGACATGATTCGATCACTGCGGCGCTGATTGAGGCGTGTTTTGAAATGAGTCTGCCGCCTCACCGGATCGCAAAAATGAGCGGTATCGGGTGTTCGTCCAAGACACCGGCCTATTTTGCCGGAACCGCCCATGGCTTTAACTCGGTGCATGGACGTATGCCCTCGATCGCCACAGGCGCCAATGCAGCCAATCGGGATCTTTATTACATCGGCATTTCAGGAGACGGCGATTCTTTGTCCATTGGCATGGGGCAGTTTTCGCATGTTATCCGGCGCAATCTGCATATGCTTTATGTTATTGAAAATAATGGTGTTTATGGCCTGACCAAAGGGCAGTTTTCGGCCTCCGCCGATGTCGGATCTATTGCTAAAAAAGGCGAAGTGAACTTGCAATCGCCCATCGATCCGGTGCTGACCGCGTTGGCGCTGGGGTGTACTTTTGTGGCGCGGAGCTTTTCGGGCGACAAGGAACAATTGGTGCCGCTGATCAAGGCGGCCATGAAACACAGAGGTTTTGCGCTGCTGGATATATTGTCGCCTTGCGTCACGTTTAACGATCATGAAGATTCGACCAAAAGTTACGCCTATACCCGGCAGTTTTATCACCCGGCCATCCATACGGATTTTGTCGAACCGACGCAGAATATCGCCGCGTCCTATGACGAGGGCGAAGTGTTTCCCGTGACCCTGCATGACGGCAGCAATATTTTGCTGCGCAAGGTGACAAAAGATTACGACCCCACGAACCGGCGGTTGGCGTTTGATTTTGTCGAGGAAAACCTCAAAGGCGGCGAATATTTGACCGGCCTTCTTTATATTGACGAGTCGAAGCCGGATTTTCATGACCTGGCCAAAACAGACCACCGCCCCTTGAACGAAATCCCCTATGCTGAATTAAATCCGGGCGCGGGCGCCATGAAAAAAATCCTCGCGCGTTACCGGTAAGAGCACGGACGCGCCATCTCGCACTTCACGTCCGCCACCTGAGCGTTGCCGGTTTGACGGGGTTGACGAAGGCGCGTCTCTCGGCGCGCGCCGCGATCCATTCTTTCTTGATCCGCATGTACCATTTTTGCAGTATGTCGGCGTCGTTGATCAGCATCATCTCAGGGTTAAATGCTAAGCTTTCATTCTGTAAGCCGATGATCCACTGGTCCTGGGTTAAAAATTTACGCGCAAAGCGGCTCAAAAAAGGCTTGAAAAGAGTGAGCCAGCCTTGCGTCCAATACACAAAATTCGTGACTTCCACGCGCGCGCCGTCAATTGGCGTGATGGCGGTGAGGTTGCAGATGTGATGGGTCCCCACGCGAATATGCTCAAGCCTTAACCCAGGCAGGCAAAAGGAAATCTCGGTTGTGCGATCCCCGCCCAGCGCGCGGTAGATCACGGAGTTTGACGAGGGCGGATGGCGCACCATGGTGAAGCCCAAAGGAGAGGGCTCATAGGCTTTTTCTTTTTCCTTGAGGTTACCCGGTTGCCGCCACAAAAGATTGCGATGGACATAAGGCCCGTGGGCGGGGTCCAGAAGCCCGAAGACGGCATTGTCCATGCTGGTCTGAAAAACAAGCGGCGTGGCGATATTGTAAGTGCGCGCGCCAATCTCCGGGATGGCAAACGGGGCGGGCAGGGCGCCTGCGTCCTCGGGCGCGTCTTCGCTTAAATAAATCCAGATATTGCCTTGTATTTCACGGCATGGATATGTCCGTACACAGATTTTTCCAATATCCGCCTTTTGCGATTTGACCAAAGAAGGGACCGCGGCGCAGCGTCCGCCGGCGTCGAACCGCCAACCATGAAAAGGGCAAGTGATTTGACGCCCGTCAAAGACGCCTTTGGAAAGTTGAACGCCCCGATGCGGGCACAGATCGCGCAGAGCGAAAGGCGCGCCATCGGCGTCCCGGCCCAGCAGGATGGGTTGTTCCATAAACACCTTGCCGATCATCCGCCCTGGCGTCAGCAGATGTCCGGGCGTCGCGAGATACCACAAATCCATCAGATAAGCGTTAGTCGCGCTGGCCGCCTTATCCCCCATCTCTACCCCTCACATGATTGTGGCTTGAACGACGGCTTTCAGTCTTTCAATAAGTGAAAACCTGTCTTGCGTGAACTCCGCATCCACCCACCAGTCTTCGACCGCCGCCAGCACGCGCCCGACCTCAGGGCCAGGGGGAACGCCGGCGGCCAAAACGTCTTTGCCCTTTAAAGGAAAGACGGGCCGTTCCCATGTTTTGGCGACTTCCAGCAGGGCGCGCCAACGCACAGTGTTGGATTTTTTGGCGTCCGCACTCCACGTCAGCATCAGGCGGTCGAGGAAGGCGCGCCGCCCCATCCGGTACAGCGCCAAACGGGTTTCACGCATGGAGAGATAGCAGACCAATTCTTGGTTTTCTCGGGCTATGGCGAGCAGCCGGTCGCGCAAGGCGTTGGAGAGTTTCCAGCGCTGGGTGAGAGCCCGCGCCGCCATTTCAGTGTTCTCCGTCAGGGCGGCGAGGCGCAATTGCTCATCGCACGTAAATAAGTGATCGCGTTCAATTTCGATAAGATGCGCCAGGCGATTGGCGTGGCGCGCCTCGGGCAGTATATCGTTCAGCAACTTGTTCTCGATCATAAGATCCACGATGGGGGCCGCTCTGTCCGCTTTCAAGAGTTTGAGAAATTCGGCTTGCACGCGTTCGCCCGATAAAGTTTTCAGGCCTTGCGCGGCGCGCGCGCACGCCTCTAGGCCCGCCTCATCCGGGGCGCCGGTTGCATAGCGGGCGTTAAAACGGAAAAAACGCAATATGCGCAAATAATCTTCTGCGATACGCGCATCCGCATCGCCGATAAAGCGCACCCGGCCCGCTTTGGCGTCAGCTATGCCGCCGACCGGATCAAACAGCGTTCCGTCGGGATCGGCGTAAATGGCGTTCATGGTGAAGTCGCGGCGCGCGGCGTCTTGATCCCAATCGTTTGTGAAGGCGACCTTGGCGCGCCGTCCGTCCGTTTCGATATCGGCCCTTAATGTTGTGATCTCAAAGGGCGCGCCGTGCGCAATCGCGGTGATGGTGCCGTGGTCAATGCCGGTGGGGATGGCTTTTAGTCCCGCTGCTTCCAAAAGGGCGATAACGGCGCCCGGTTCGTGTATGGTCGCAAGATCTATGTCTTCGACGGCCTCACCTAAAAGCGCATTGCGCACGCAGCCGCCCACGAAGCGCACGGGCGCCGCCTCGCCCGGCGGGCTGAGCGCCCGGATTATCTGGCCTGTCGCCGCGCCGTGCAGCCAGTCTTGATTTTGCAGCCGTTCTGTCTTCCCCATTTTTAAACGCTGGGCCTTCCTGAAAACTGACTTTGGGGCGTTCCCCCAAACGATTACAATGCTCGCGCAAGGTATAGCCCAAGTCCGCAAGGAATGAATATGAAATAAACGCGAGGGCCGCCATTACGCGCGGAAGGCAAAGGCCTTAAAACGCAAGATTGTCACGGACGGCAGTGCTCTACCGGAAGGAGATCGCGCCGCGATTTTCGCCGCCGCCCGCCCTTAGATTCTTAAGGATCACGTAAATTTTACGAGAGTTGCTGGCTTCTTTAAGCTTCGAGGCTTTATAAAGAGGCAAATGAGCGGCATGAGAGAAAACGTGATGAGGCTGTTTTTAGGCAGAGCGGGAAGGTGGGCGCTGACCTTGGTCGGCGTTTACGCTTTTTTGTGGACGTCAAACCCAGTAGAGGCGGACACAGCCTTAAAGTCGTTTGCGTCGACGGATAATGTAGAAGCCGAATTGATGGCCGAAACCCTCGACGTAGCGGCGGGCGCGAGCTTTTTTGTCGCGCTGCGCCAAAAAATCCGGCCGGGGTGGCATACCTATTGGCAAAACCCCGGTGATTCCGGCGCGCCGACAACCATTGAATGGGATATGCCCACGGGGTTTGCCGCAAGCGACATCTACTGGCCGGCGCCGGAGCGCATCCCCGTCGGCCCCTTGATGAATTTTGGCTATAAAGACGAAATCTTTCTGTTGGCGCGGATCACGGCGCCCCGCGATCTGGGCCTGACGACGCGCGTGGCCCTCAAAGCACATGTCCGATGGCTGGTGTGCGAAGAAATTTGCATACCCGAAGAAGTGGATATGATGCTGGATTTGCCGGTCACGCGGGCCGCGCCAATGGCCGATCCGGTGTCTCAGGCGGAGATCAAGCGGGCGCGCTCACTCATGCCGCAATCCGCCCGATGGAAAACCACGGCCAGCCTGGAGGGCGACCGCGTTGTTCTGGCTTTACAAGGCGCGGAATGGTTTTCCGTCTTTAGTGAAGGCCGCGTGGTTTCAGCATCATTCTTTCCTTATACAGAAGGTTTGATCGCCAATGCGCCCAAACAAGAATTGCATTTCGGGAAAAACGGTTTCGCCTTTATGCTGACGCCGGGATACAAGGTCAAAAACGAACAAGCGCTACCCGCGGATGGGCTTGACGGCGTTGTGGTTCTGACCCAGAGGCCGCCGGCGGGCGGCGCGGAAATGCGGGCGTCGTTCACGGTAAACGCCGCCATTGGGGGCGTTCCTGATGGCGTGATGGACCAGGCGCTCGCTCCACCGGCGCAAAGCGTGATCACGCTTTCGCTCGGGACCGCGCTTTTATTCGCTCTGCTGGGCGGGCTCCTGCTCAATCTTATGCCGTGCGTGTTACCGGTTTTGTCAATGAAAGCGCTGAGCCTTGTTCAGAGTGCTCAAAAACACCCGGCTGAGGCGCGCGCCAGCGGCTTGGCCTATGCCGCCGGCGTGGTCCTCACTTTCCTCGTTATCGCGGCGGGACTTGTGGTCCTTCGATCCGCAGGCGAACAGATTGGTTGGGGGTTTCAACTTCAATCGCCGGTGTTTGTGACGGCGATGACCTATCTCATCTTCATGGTCGGACTCAATCTCTCCGGCGTTTTTGATATGGGGCAACCTCTCGCAAATATGGGCGGCGCGTTGGTGGAAAAAAGCGGCAGGGGAGCGAGTTTTTTCACGGGCGTATTGGCCAGCCTGGTGGCAACGCCC
>JAJFIM010000168.1 GCA_021774995.1 Alphaproteobacteria bacterium
GAGATCGCGCGGCGGCAGCGGCAACCGCACGCTCAGGCCTTGCAATCTGGGCGGTTCGGCGCCGTAAGAGATTTCCAGGTCGGGCGTTTCCGCCAGCGATTTGGTCGCTTGAGCCAGGGCTATTTTGAAAGCGGCGGCCGGGTCATTGAGCGGAGGCATGGGTCATATTATCCAAGAGCGCCTTCACGCGATCTTTACTTGGGTTGCAGATTCAGGCAATTCGTCTCCAAAACAGCGCTGATAAAACTCGGCCACCGTCGCCCGTTCCAGTTCATCGCATTTGTTGAGAAAAGTGAGACGAAAAGCAAAGCCGAGATCGCCGAATATTTCAGTGTTTTCCGCCCAGGTGATCACCGTTCGCGGACTCATCACGGTTGAAATATCGCCATTCATAAAGGCGTTGCGAGTGAGATCGGCGACCCGCACCATCGAGGATAGAGTATTCTTGCCTTCCCCGGAATCAAATGAAGGGCATTTCGCCAGAACAATGGCGAGTTCTTCGTCATGGGGCAGATAGTTAAGTGTGGCCACAATGCTCCAGCGGTCCATTTGACCCTGGTTGATTTGCTGCGTGCCGTGATAGAGGCCCGTGGTGTCGCCAAGACCGATCGTGTTGGTTGTCGCAAACAGCCGAAAGCTTTTATGCGGCACGATAACTTTGTTTTGATCAAGAAGGGTGAGTTTGCCTTGCGCCTCCAGAATGCGCTGTATGACAAACATCACGTCCGGCCGTCCGGCGTCATATTCGTCGAATACTAAGGCGACCGGATTTTGCAGGCACCAGGGCAAAATGCCTTCGCGGAATTCAGTGATCTGCTTGCCGTCGCGCAAGACGATGGCGTCTTTGCCAATGAGGTCGATCCGGCTGATGTGACTGTCGAGATTAACGCGCACGCAAGGCCAGTTCAGACGCGCCGCCACTTGTTCGATATGGGTTGATTTGCCGGTGCCGTGATAACCCTGAATCATGACGCGGCGGTTATGCGTGAATCCCGCCAGAATGGCCAAAGTCGTATCATGGTCAAATTGGTATGTGTCGTCAAAATCGGGGACATGTTCGCTGGTTTTAGAAAAAGCGGGAACATCCATATCGATATCAAGACCAAAGCTTGAACGTATATTGACAGTGGTGTCGGGCACACTGATCTCCGGGGTTTCGCGGGGCATGTAAGTCATCTCTTTCGTCGTCGGATCGGGTTTGTTCACCTTTCGGCCACGCGCAAAGCCGTCTTGCGCGTCGGGATTAAATTTTATGTGCGGCGGATAATGCACATTGTCTACGTTTGTCCGCAAGGCCCAAGACAAGGGAACTTCGTTCCTGCGTTTTCACGGCCATTTCTGCGGCGGGTCATGAAATCGGCTGGGCGCTTGCGTTTTAGGCGCTATCCCAGATCCCGCGTGGCGAATCGGCTGGATTTCAGCGCCTGATAGGCTTTTATCACCCTTCTTAAGCGTTCGACCGCGCCGGTGTCTCCGCCATTGGCGTCCGGATGATAACGTTTAAGGAGGGCTTTATAGCGTTTTTTGACGTCATCCATGCTGGCGCCGTCATCCAGGTCGAGGGTCTCAAGCGCCTGGCGCTGGGCTTTTGTGAGGGGAATATGGCGGACGCTCTCAGGCGCGTTTTGCGCTGGCTCTCCAGGGAAGAGGTTAAACGGATCTGATCCTCGTCCCATGGCGGCGTATGTCCGGGCGTCGGGGTTTGGTCCGGCGCTGGATTTCTCACGTGCCGCCCTTGCATTATCGGCCATGCTCCAGGTTGGGCGGTGGCCCGTGATATTGCCTTCCATATAGGTGCGAACCTGCTCCGCATTCATCTCTGAGAAAAAATTCCAGGATTTATTAACGGCCCGGACATGGTCCAGACAGAGCCATTGATCTAAAGCTTCGTTCTTTCTTCTGGGCGCGCGGTAGCTGCCCTTATTCTGGCACTCCGGCCATGCGCAAGGGCCTTGCGCTTTTACTTTAGCGCCGGGTTTGGGCGGTTTGATCCGCATGTCATAGCCCAGGCGCGGCTTATATGTGTAAGTATCCGCCATAGATGAATTATGCTGACCCCAGGCTGTGAAAACAAGGCATGGACATATAAGGCCAATCGCCAGATGATGCCACTTTCTTTTGATCTGGCAGAGTGGCTCAAGGAAATGAAAGGGACGTAAACAAAGCAAATGGCTGTCGTTGACGCGATACGGGAAAAGTTAACGCGCGCTTTATCCCCGCGCATGCTTGAGATCACGGACGAATCGGATCTGCACCGGGGCCATGCCGGCGCGCGCCCCGGCGGCGAATCGCATTTCCGGCTCAAGGTCGTTGCGCAAATTTTCGAAGGCCTCAGCCGGGTCGAACGCCAAAGATTGGTGAACCGGGCCTTGGCGGAGGAACTGAGCGGCCCCATTCACGCCCTGGCGATGGAGACCCGCACGCCCGATGAGGCGGAAAAAGCCTGACGCGCCGTCAACCCGCCGATTCGCGCGGCGGCGTGACGCGCAAGGCCGTGATCTGGTTACGATGGCGGCGCAATATTTCAAACCGGTAATCATAATAGCTGAAAATCTGACCCGGCTCCGGAATGGTCCGCGCTTCATGGATAACGAGGCCGGCAACGGTATTGGCTTCGTCGTCGGGCAGATGCCAGTCCATGGCGCGGTTGAGATCGCGAATGGTGACGTCGCCATCGACATAAACGGACCCGTTGGGCTGGGGCCGCACGCCGGTGATTGAGATGTCGTATTCATCTGAAATATCGCCGACGATTTCTTCCAATATGTCTTCCAACGTGATCAGACCCTGAAGCGCGCCGTATTCATCCACCACAATGGCGAAGTGAATATGGCGTTTCAGGAATTCACTGAGTTGCTCCTGGAGTGTCGTGGTTTCGGGCACAAACCAGGGTTCGGTCAACAATGCTCCGATATCCAGATTTTCTATCTCCCCCCGGTTTGAAATCAAGGCGCGCAGCAGGTCCTTTGCGTACAGGATGCCAATGATTTCTTCAGGCGTATCGCGCCACAAAGGAATGCGGGTGTACGGACTTTTTAATACTTCATCCACCACCTCGCGAGAAGAAAGAGCGCTATCTATCATCTGCATGTTTTTGCGGTGGACCATAACCTCATCGATGCTCAGATTGCGAAGGTCAAGGATACCGCCCAGCATGTCCCGGTCAATTTTTTTCACGCCGCCTTCCTGGTGATGCAGGTCGATGGCGCCCCGGATTTCCTGTTGCGGGGAAAGAACGGGTTGATTCGCGCTCACATCGGTTCCTGCATAGTGCAGTATTTTGCGGACGATCCATTGCACCAGCCCGACGATGGGCGCCAGCACGGCCATGATAATTTTGAGCGCCGGGGCGACGGCCATGGCCATGCGTTCGGAGGTTGCAATGGCGTAGGTTTTGGGAAGAACTTCGGCAAAGACAAGGACCAGCGCCGTCATCATCAACGTGGCGTAGGCCACGCCGGCATCGCCGAACAGATCCAGAAAAATACTGGTGGCTAAGGCCGAAGCGAGGATGTTGACGAGATTGTTGCCAAGGAGGATGGCGCCGATCAAACGCTCCCGGTTGTTGATGAGATCGCCGACCGCGATCGCGCGGCGTTCGCCATCCTTGGCCAATTGCAGCATATGCGCCCTTGACGTAGCGGTAAGTGCGGTTTCGGAGCCGGAAAAAAAAGCCGACAGAACAAGAAGAAAAAAGACGGCGGGAATGGTGAATGCGAGTGTCAACTCCACGGCGGGCGTCTCCTTTAAGCGGCGGTCATTTTGGTCAGGAAATCATAAAGAACGTCCTGAGGCGCGTTGCGGCAAATAAACGCCTTGCCGATCCCGCGGGACAGTATGAAGGTAGTCTGTCCGTTTACAACTTTTTTGTCCTGCGCCATATGTCCGATCAGCGTGTCGGCCGTGATGCCTTGCGCGTTTAAATCCGCCAAGCTTGAGGGCAGGCCCATGCGCTGGAGATGCGCGATGACGCGGGCGGCGTCTTGCGCTGCGCACAAACCCATTTCATGGGACAGTCCGAAGGCGAGCGCCAATCCAATGGCCACGGCCTCGCCGTGCTTCAAACTGTCCGAGAACTCCGTCGCCGCTTCCAATGCATGGCCAAAGGTATGACCGAGATTGAGAAGGGCGCGGGCGCCTTGTTCGCGCTCATCCGCCGCGACAATGTCCGCTTTGGCTTTGGCGGCGCGCGCCACGGCAAAGGCGCGCTTCTCATGATCGCCGCTTTTAAGGGCGGGACCATTGCTCTCCAGCCAATCGAAAAAGGCGGGGTCCGCAATCAGGGCGGTTTTCAAAATTTCCGCATAGCCCGCGAGCATATCGCGCAGGGGCAATGTATCAAGAAGGTATACGTCGCTTAAGACCAGGCGCGGTTGGTGGAACGCGCCCACGAGATTTTTTCCTTGCGATGTATTGATTCCGGTTTTGCCGCCGATAGAAGAATCAACCTGCGCCAGAAGCGTCGTGGGTATCTGCGCGAAATGCACGCCGCGTCTTAAAATCGCTGCGGCGAATCCTGTGAGGTCCCCGATCACGCCTCCGCCAAGGGCGCAGACCGTATCGCTGCGCTCAACGCCCAGATCCAGAAGATCTCCAACCAGGCGCTCTAAATGGTGAAAGGATTTGGTCGCTTCCCCTGCAGGCAGAATCACGGCGCCCGTGGTAATGCCGGCGCTCTTCAAACTGGCGTCGAGGGCGTGCAGATGGAGCGGCGCGACATGGTCGTCCGTCACGATGACGGTGAAGGGCCGGTTTAACACTGGGGCCAGAAAATCTCCCGCGCTTTCCAACAAACCCGCGCCGATATGTATGTCGTAGTGTCGCGCGGCAAGATCCACGGTGATCGTTTGAGTCTTAACGCCGGCTTTTGGAACCTGGGTCACTTTTGCCGCTCCTCATAATATGCGCTCAGCGCGTCGATGATGGCGCGCACCACAATGTCATGCGCGCCCTCTACGCTGTCGATGATGATATCGGCCTTGCAATAGGTCGGATAGCGCTCGGTGATAAGGCGCTCCATGATTTGCCGTGGGTTCCCGGTTTGCAGCAGAGGGCGGGTGTCGCGTCTCGTCACGCGTTTCATGAGCAAGTCAAGATCCGCGCGCAGCCAAACGGAAATGGCCTGGCGCTTTATGAGAGCCTGTGTTTCCGGGTTCATGAAAGCGCCGCCCCCCGTGGCGAGAATATGAGGCGGGCTGCGCAGCAGGCGCTCTATGACCAATGTTTCGCCGCGGCGGAATTCGGCCTCCCCGTGGCGCTCGAAAATATCGCTGACGGAGCAGCCCGCCGCGGCTTCGATTTCTGCGTCCGCATCGGTGAACGCCATTCCAAGGGCGGCGGCGAGACGCCGACCCACGGTTGTTTTTCCCGCTCCCATTAAACCAATAAGGGCGACGGTCCGGGAGCGTAAAACTGCGGAAGCTTCATGCGTGTTGAGGTTGGTCACGTGAGGTTTGTTTTTTTCCGGGGTTATTTCGTTATCAGGGCCGCGTTAAACGTTCTTATAGGGCAGAGGCGGCGGATTTGGCCATTGTAGAATTGGTTGCTTCAGGGTGAACATCTGTTATTGACCATCTGTTAAAGGGGCAGCCATACTTTTTCCGTATTTTGATGCTGAAGTGCCTTTCACTTGAAAGTCTGGGGAGTGACCGGGAAGATGTCGACTGTGATGCGCATTTTTATTGTTCTGATTCTGGTTGCGATTGCCATTGGCGCTGGACTCTATGTTGTCTCTTCGGGCCTGGAAGCCCCTCAGCGCGAAATTTCGGAAACCATTGATGATTCTACCTTCCCGCAATAAATCCGCGAACCGGCTCAAGCGTTCGGCTTTTATCGCATTTGCCGCCCTTTTTGGGGCGCAGCTTGTTCTGTCTCCCCATGCGCTGCAGGCGCAGGGGCGCGCCGTCACCGGGCCTCCGCAAGAGATCGGCCCGGCGCGCCGGCTTGCCCCCCTCCTTGCAAAAGCCCAGGATTCCGGGCCGCAATCAATCACGAATCGACCGGGGCTCAATGAT
>JAJFIM010000169.1 GCA_021774995.1 Alphaproteobacteria bacterium
CATCCGCCTCATCAGGGTCGCCCCACATCCCTCCCGAAGAGACACAAAATGCGGCCCTGTGACAAGCTTAAAACAATGGTTCTGCAGAGAAATTAGAGAGTCACAGCCGCTTTTTAATGCTCTGTCGGCGTGGTCATCTCAGGCATGGCGCCCTCAACGGTCTGCGCCGCTTCCGGCAGGGGCAGCGGGTTGTCTGCCAATGTCCGCAAATACGCCAGCAGATTGGCCCGGTCCTGCGGCTTTCTCAAACCGGCAAACGACATCGCGGTCCCTTTGACAAAACCTTTGGGACTCTCAAGGAAACTTGACAAGGTGTCAAAAGACCAAGATTCGCCCAAGGATTTCAGGGCCGAAGAATAATTGAAACCGCTTACACTCGCGCTGGCGCGGCCCACAACGCCCCACAGATTAGGACCCGTGCCGTTTTTCCCGCCTTTGTCAAAAGTGTGGCATGCGGCGCATTTCTTCGCCACCCGCGCGCCTTTGGCGCTGTCCGCGCTGGCCAGCAATGTGGAAAAATCAACCTCAACCACTTTCACGGCGTCATGGGCGTCCCCTTCGGGCACTTCGATGGCGTAAGCGGGGGTCTCAAGGCTTTCCGGGTGATAAAGGGCGCCACCCACTTCCCGAACCACCATGATTGTCAAAAAAGACCCTAAAAGCGCCCCTGCAATCTTATTGAATAAGAGTCCGTCTTTGCCGGAATGACCGTTCTGATCCGCCATGAGATGCCACACCTTAATATTCGCCCGTCAAGCGCGCCCGCCTGAAAAAGGGCGCAAGACCTCGAGCGATTCGTTTCATATATACTAGACCACCCGCTTTATAAGGGGCCAGCGCCCAAGCGCAACACCTTTCTATCATTCAGTGAAGCGATAGCTTATGAATAGCGGCAAAGAGTCGCAAGGGAGGCTGCGGTTTGCCGGGCCGCACATGGCGTTTCAATCGATCTAAGGGGGTTTTGAGTGCGTAGCATTGTTGTCATACCGGCCCGGATGGCGTCCCAAAGACTGCCCGGTAAACCGCTGGCCGACATTGCGGGCGCGCCGATGATTGCGCATGTCTGGCGGCGCGCGGTTGAAGCGGATATCGGCCCCGTGGGGGTGGCGGCGGGGAGCCAAGACATTGTCGATGCGGTTGAAGCGACGGGGGGACGGGCTGTGTTGACTCCGCCTGATTTGCCATCTGGCTCCGACAGGGTTTTTTTTGCCCTTCAATCCATCGACCCCAACCATGACTACGACCTGGTGCTGAATGTGCAGGGCGATCTGCCACTGCTGAATCCAGACGATCTGCGCCTGATCGTGGCCGGATTACAGTGCGAAGGGGCCGAAATTGTCACCCTTGCGGCTGAGATCGTGAATCCGGATGAGGCCGCAGATCCTAATGTCGTTAAAGCCGTCATCTCTTTTGACGGTCATCCGGGTTCTCGCGGTAATGGACGCGCGCTCTATTTTACGCGCGCCGCCGCTCCGGCGGGAGAAGGTCCGCTTTATCACCATATCGGTTTATACGGTTTTGGGCGTTCAGTGTTGACCAGATTTGTCAAACTGCCTCCCTCAGAGCTTGAAAAGCGCGAAAAACTAGAACAATTGCGCGCTTTGGAGGCAGGCATGCGTATCGATGTGGCGCTCGTTGACTCGATCCCTCTGGGTGTCGATACTCCCGCCGATTTGGCCGAGGCGCGGCGTTTGATAAAGTGAAAATGACATGAGTGCAAAAACCCTTCAACAGACCATTGCTTTTCAGGGTGAACTGGGCGCGTTTTCCCACCTGGCGTGCCGGGAATTTGCGCCGGGGTTGAAAACTCTCGCCTGCGCCACGTTTGAAGACGCATTTGCCGCCGTCGCGGACGGAAGGGCGGAAGTGGCCATGATACCCATTGAAAATTCAGTTGCGGGCCGCGTGGCGGATATCCACCATCTTCTGCCAGACTCTAAACTCTATATAACCCGCGAACATTTTTTGCGCATTCGCTTGCAATTGTTGGCTGTTAAAGGGGCTGAGCGCCAAGATATAAAAACGGTGATGAGCCATACAATGGCGCTTGGCCAATGCCGGAATTTGATTCGAGATATGCGGGTCGCCAAGGAAATTACTGCAGATACGGCGGGCGCCGCGCGAACGGTTGCCCAACACGAAGATAAGAGCAGAGCGGCTCTTTCCTCATCTTTGGCGGCGGAAATCTATGGTCTTGAAATCATCCAGGCCGACGTTGAGGACGCCCATCACAACACCACGCGGTTTTTGGTCTTGTCTGCGACGCCTGACGACGCAGAACTGAATGATAAGCCAGTCATTACCAGCTTCTTTTTTAAAGTGCGCAATGTTCCCGCCGCGCTTTACAAAGCTTTGGGGGGGTTTGCCACAAATGGCGTCAATATGACGAAGTTGGAATCTTATCAATTGGAAGGCAGTTTTCAGGCGTCTCAGTTTTATGCTGACATTGAGGGGCATCCCGATGAGCGCAATGTGCGTCTGGCCCTGGAGGAATTGACGTTCTTTACCTCCGAATTGAAAGTTTTGGGGATTTATCCAGCGGATTCCTTCAGGCTTCGCAACAGCGATCCTATTTCCGGTCTTTAGTTGTCACCGCCCTCAAACACCCAATGTTTGATCAAATGATGGGCTACAGCCATAGGGGGCGGTAATTGGATCGCGCCGTCCCTTTTACCTTTAAGCAGATCAATGATTTTGCTTCGCGACACCCATTTGGCGTCGGCAAGTTCATTGTCGTCAAGGGCGATGGTTGTCGTTTTCGCCTGCGCGATACAGGCGATCATCAGCGATGAGGGGTAGGGCCAAGGCTGACTGGTGATATAACGGACATCGCCCACCTTAATACCGCCCTCCTCCATCACTTCGCGTCTGACGGCCTCTTCTATGGTTTCGCCGGGTTCGATAAACCCCGCCAGCGCGGAAAACATTGCGTTGGGCCAGTCCGCGCCCCGACCCAGAAGACAGTTGTCTCCGTTGACAACCAAAGCAATCATGACCGGATCGGTGCGTGGAAAATGTTCTTGGGCGCATTGGCC
>JAJFIM010000170.1 GCA_021774995.1 Alphaproteobacteria bacterium
GCTATTCAAACCCGGCCTCACCATGGGTTTGTTTGTGATGGGATATGGCGTCTCCCGCATCATTGTTGAATTTTTCCGGCGGCCTGATTCTCATATTGGTTATCTGGCCGGTGATTTTGTCACCATGGGCATGGTTTTATCGCTGCCGATGATCTTAGTTGGCGCGGCTTTCGTTTGGCGATCCAGCGCGCGCGCGCCCTCTTGGCTGTTTCCGGCGCCCTTGTCTAAATCCGGCGTGAAAAAATGACACCCCGCTCTACGGTTGACGTAACAGCGCCCAATGGGGGTCACTCCCTGACGGATCATCTGGCGCAGCTCATCCGCGCTGACGGACCGCTCACCGTGGCGCAATATATGACGGCGGCGCTCACCCACCCCATATACGGCTATTACCGCGTTCAAAATCCAGTGGGCCGCGCGGGGGATTTCATCACGGCCCCTGAAATCAGCCAGATTTTTGGCGAACTGATAGGATTGTGGTGCCTTCAGACATGGAGAGATATAGGCGCCCCCTCCTCTTTTCAGCTTGTGGAACTGGGGCCCGGGCGCGGCAGCTTGATGGCTGATCTGTTGCGGGCGGCGCGCCTTCAGCCTTCTTTTTTGGCCGCGGCGGAGATTCATTTTGTCGAAACCAACGCGGTGCTGCGCGCTCAGCAAAATGCGGCTTTGCCTGAGGGAACAGACGCCACATGGCGTGACCGGTTTGAAGAAATCGCGCCTGGCCCCCTCATTCTGATAGCCAACGAATTTTTTGATTGCCTGCCGATCCGGCAATTCATGCGCAAAGGGCCGGGTTGGTATGAACGGTGCGTGACGTTGGATGAAAAGGGCGCGCTCTGCTTTGCCCTGTCTCCCTCTCCGATTCCAGGAGGGATCTTGGCAATTTCAGATCCGCACACACAGCAAGGAGCGCTGAAAGAAGTATGCGCGCCGGCGCAGAGCCTCATTGAAAAAATTGCCCACCGCTTTAGCCAACATAAAGGTCGGGCGCTGATCATTGATTATGGATATGCAAAACCCGGTATGGGCGACACGCTGCAAGCGCTGCGCCGCCATTCCCCTTGCGGCGTTTTGGAAACGCCGGGAGACGTGGATCTTACCGCGCATGTGGATTTTTCCGCCCTCGCCTCATGCGCAAAACGGAGCGGCGCAGATGTGGCCGGACCGGCGGAGCAAGGCGCGTTTTTAGCGGCCCTTGGCCTTGAGGCGCGCGCCTCAGCTCTGCGGGCCGAGGCGACGGCTCAACAAAAACAGGATATAGACAGCGCTGTGCTGAGACTGGCGGGGCCTGATCAAATGGGAGAGCTTTTTAAAGCTCTGAGCATCTCTTCCGCCGACCTGCCTCCGCCCCCAGGATTTTGAGCGGTCGTGACCAAACCACATAGTCAAAATCACCCCCTCAAATCCCCTATGCTGGACGCCCCGCATGGCTTTTTCACCCGCAATGGCGGCGTCTCGGAAGGGCTTTATCATTCCATGAATTGCGGCTTAGGGTCAGACGACGCCGAGACCCATGTGATTGAAAATCGCGCCCGCGCCGCCGCCGTTTTGCGCGTTGCGCCGGAAAACCTTGTCACGCTCTATCAAATTCACTCGAACAAAGCCGTAACGCTGACCCGGCCATGGGCGCCCAAAGAGACCCCCCAAGCGGACGCCATGGTAACGCGGCAAACCGGGCTGGCGCTTGGAATTTTAACCGCCGACTGCGCGCCTGTTATTTTGGCGGATACGAAAAACGGCGTCATCGGCGCCGCGCACGCCGGGTGGAAAGGCGCGCTGTCAGGGATCATCGAAGTGACGGTTGAGGCCATGATAGCTCTTGGCGCGGGGCGCTCTATAATAGCGGCGGCCATAGGGCCCTGCATCTCACAAAGAAATTATGAGGTGGGCCCTGAATTCAAATCACGTTTTTGCGAAGACAACAAAGCCAATGATAATTTTTTTACACCGTCTCTTATTTCTGAGCGCGCCGATTACTGGCATTTTGACTTGCCGGGTTTTGCGGCGCACCGTCTGCGCGCGTGCGGCATTAGGCGCATTGACGATCGCCCCGCCTGCACCTACGCCCAGAATGACCGTTTCTTTTCCTATCGCCGCTCGACACATCGCAATGAACCTGATTATGGTCGCAATCTTTCAGCGATAGTTTTAGATGCGCCAAAATAGAGCAATAACAACTTTCTTTCTCCTCGCGGCGCTTAGTGGGCTTGCCGCATGCAACGGCCTGACTCAACCCTTTGAAGGCGCGGAAAGAAATGACGCCATCATTGACACAATCACCGTGAACCCAAGTGTGATGATCGCCCCCATCCAGGGGGCGCCGGCGCCACTAAACCAAATTCTGGCGGAACGTCTGGCGGCCGCCACTCAGGCGCGCGATGTCGCAGCCGTGACGCGGGGCGCCGGCAAGGCCGCCAGCCTCATGCTTGGGCGCGTCACGGCGCTTCCCAACTCCGATGGAGGGACAGAATTAGCCTTTGAGTGGCAACTCAACAACGCTGAGGGCCTGCCGATTGGCGATCTCAAGACACTTGTCACAGCTTTTCCCCTGACCGCCGACGACCCATGGCTGCTTTACGCCAACACGGATCTAACGCCCGTTATTGCAGACGCAACAGAATTTCTCGTGACCCAATTGTATCGCCCCTCGGCCCAGGCCGCCCTCCCCAGCAAGGCGCCCGGTGCTCCGCCGCCCGTATTTCAAGAAGGATCGCCCTATTACTTGCACATTCAGCCTGTGCAAGGCGCGCCGGGAGATGGACGCATTTCTCTCACCCGCGCCATGGTCAGCCTGCTCTCTCAAGAAGATTTGCCCATCGCGCTCCTCATTCAGGATGCGCCCACGCCCGCGACTTTTATCATCGACGCCCAGGTAAAAATTGCGGACCTTGACGCCTATACCCAGCAAATTGATCTGAACTGGCGGTTAAAATCACCCACCGGGGAGGTTCTTGGCAATGTCCAGCAATCCAACGCCATCCAGAGCGGCTCTCTGGACGGTGAGTGGGGCGACACGGCTTTTCTGGCGGCGGCGGCGGCGGCCGATGGGCTTCTTTCCATGCTCCTGCAATTTGATCCGCTGACCATGGAGACGGAAACTGAAAATACTCCCATGGAGTGAGCCCGCGGCATGGCCGCATGTGCAGTGCCATATTTGCCTGTTTACAGGCCTCGTCACGCTTGATAGAAAACTCCCGTGTTCATAACAAGAACGTGAGGGGTCCGCCTCGCGCACGAAAAGAGAGCCTATTCCTGTCAAGCGGTAGCGGCTCCAAGTCAGACGGTTAACGGGGGTATGCGATGAAACTTCTGGCTGGCAACAGTAATTTGCCTCTCGCAAAAGACGTCGCAAGATATCTGCAAAAACCTCTTACTGAAATGACCGCCCGCCGCTTTGCGGACAAAGAAATTTTTGTTGAGATCCATGAGAACGTACGAGGCGAAGATTGCTTCGTTATTCAATCAACTTCCTATCCCGCCAATGATAATCTGATGGAATTGCTGATATGCATTGACGCCCTGGTCCGGGCGTCGGCCAGACGCATTACGGCTGTTATTCCTTATTTTGGCTATGCGCGGCAGGATCGAAAAACGGCGGCGCGCACGCCGATCACCGCTAAATTGGTGGCCAATCTGATCACAAAGGCGGGCGCCAGCCGGGTGCTCACACTTGACCTGCACGCTGGGCAGATCCAAGGTTTTTTTGACCTTCCCACGGATAATCTCTACTCGACGCCTGTGATTGAACGCGATATTCGGGAACACACGCGCAACAAAAACCTTATGATTGTCTCGCCAGATGTCGGCGGCGTTGTCCGGGCGCGCGCACTGGCTAAACGATTCTCCGCGGATCTTGCCATCGTCGACAAACGCCGAGAACGCGCCGGCAAATCTGAGGTGATGCATATCATCGGAGATGTGAAAGGCCGCACCTGTCTTTTGTTTGATGATATTGTGGATTCAGCGGGAACATTATGCAACGCGGCTGAAGCGTTGATGAACGAAGGCGCTAGTGAAGTCTATGCCTATGTCACGCATGGAGTTTTTTCCGGTGAGGCGGTGGCGCGGGTGGAAAAATCCGCTTTGAAGGAATTAGTGGTTACCGATTCCATCGCGGCCACAGACGCCATTAAAAACACGCGTAACGTAAGGCAAGTGACCATTGCGCCCTTGATCGGAGAAGCGATCCGGCGCATTGGTCACGGCGAATCCGTTTCTAATCTATTCGACTAGATTCATGTTCGTCCTCTGCTTTATTGGGCGCATCCGTCGCAATATCCTCCGCACGCCACATCAAGAAACCAGGTTTTCCCCGGTGGCGTCGCCATCTATAGCGCAAATGCAGCGCACAGCTTAAGGGCGCTCACTCTGTTGGCGGCGTGGTTTCATCTGACAATGTAGAAGCGTAGCCGCGCTCAAAACCCAAAGCGAGACCTCCATAATACGCGATAAGATAGACCGCCATCGAGACAAACAGTCCCAAAAGAGAAGCGATGATCCAATCCGGCGCAAAAAAAGTGCTGGCCGCCCCCACCCCATAGGCAATGAAGGCGGCCGGGTTCCATAAGGGAAGGTGTTCGAGCTGCTCATGCCCCAATTTCATCCGGCTGACGACATAATACTCCATGATGACAGGACCTATTAAAGGGGGAGTGATATTGGCCAGCAAATCGATCCACGCCATAAAATGCGTATAAATGCCCAAGCCTAAAATCGTGCCCAGAGTGCCGCAGATTAGCGTCATGGCGTGCCGCGGTTTGCGAAACACGCTAGAGGTCTGAATCACGGGCAGATAAAGATTGGCGTCCCCCGTTGTCCACAGAGCCAGACTCATGCCGATGAGGCCAATCCCGCCGAGGATCATTCCCTGTTGCAACATATAGGTCGAAAAATCATGTGTGCCGGCTACAATGCCCCCCATGGCGCCGACCATTTGCAAAAACCACTGGGATATAATCAGTACAATGAATGGTATGGCCAGAGCCACCCAGGCTTTTTTGGCAAAACGGGTGTATTCAGCCATAACAATAGCGCCAACGATCCACGATCCCACCACAAGATTGATTGCCTGGACCATGGACAAAGGCTTCTCGGCCGCCTTGACGCGCGACATCTCGAGAAATCCTAACCAGCCCCCGGCGTCATTAACATTTGCAATGAT
>JAJFIM010000018.1 GCA_021774995.1 Alphaproteobacteria bacterium
GTGACTTCTCTGTCGACGGCATCGTGATTGAGACAGGCTTGAACACGATTGAATTCACGGCAACCGATGCTGCTGGCAATGCAACCACGTCCAGCATCGTGATTGAGGGCACGGAAGCTCCACTACCTGTTTTGACGGCAACTCTGGCTGAAGACACTGGTGTGGATGGAGACAGCGTCACTGCAAATCCTTCGCTCATTGGCCAAGCGACTGGCGTGTCGGAAATTGTCGGACTCTTCCTGACCATCAACGACGGTGCCGATATCGACATCAGTACCGCACTCAACCCTGATGGCAGCTTCACAATCAACCCGACTGACGTCGGCGAGGTCGCTGACGGTAGCATCACCTTTGCGCTGAGAGCCGTCGATGCGAATGGTCTGTCCTCGGAATCCGTTACGGTTGGCGCAGAGTTGGATACCTCAGCGCCAACAATCTCCGGACTTGCACTTGATCCGGCCTCCGATACGGGCCAACAGGGTGACGGCAAGACCGACCTGCGCGAGATAACGCTGACAGGCACAACCGAATCGGCCGCGACTGTCTCTGCGGCGGGGCAGGAGATTGTTGCCGATGAGAACGGTGACTTCTCTGTCGACGGCATCGTGATTGAGACAGGCTTGAACACGATTGAATTCACGGCAACCGATGCTGCTGGCAATGCAACCACGTCCAGCATCGTGATTGAGGGCACGGAAGCTACGCTACCTGTTTTGACGGCAACCTTAGCAGAAGACACTGGCCTTGATGCGGATGGTTTGACCTCGAATCCAACAATCGTCGGGCAAGTGACAGGAGCAGCCCAGATCGTCGGGCTCTTTTTGACATTAGATGAAGGCCTCGAAGTCGATGTCTCAAGCGCTCTTAATTCGGACGGTACTTTTGAAATCAATCCTACCGATATTTTTGAACTGACGGATGGGCCGATCAGGTTTGTTGTTCGCGCAGTCGATTCCAACGATTTGTCTTCCGAAGACGCTGTGGTCGATGTGATTCTGGATACTACCGCCCCTGTGATAGAAAGCGGGCCCGCTGGTGAGTTTTCTGATACCCCCAACATGCTTGAGCTATCGTTTGATGAAGCCATCGATCCATCCAGTATTTCCCCCGAAGCGATCACGCTGCTCGATAGTGAAGGGAACAACGTCGCGATTTCGTCTGTTGGTTTGTCTGGCCAGTCAGATCTTTCGATTGAGCTAGATGAGGCACTGTCAAATGGGGAATTCACGTTGTCAGTCAGCGACTCCGTTCGCGACCTTGCTGGCAACACGCTCGAACCGGATCAAACCTTTGGGTTTACAGTAAATGATGTGCCTGGGATTGAAAGCGTGTCACCGACCTCCGGCGAGGGCGGCGTCAATGTTATGCGCGAAATTACCGTGCGCTTCGAAGAACCGGTCGATGCTTCTACAGTTACAGCTGAAACCTTCCAGGTGACTGTTGCCGGTCGTCCGGTGACCGGTCGCTTGGAGGTCTCGCAAAATGGACAACAAGCCACGCTGTTTCCGGATGAGCCGCTACCTGGGTCCACCCGCGGGATCATTACGGTCGACGGCAACCAAATTCTCACCCGGGACGGTCGACCGATTGATGCCGATGGCGATGATGAAGCGGGCGGGATTTTGCAAAGCCGGTTCGATACGATCAACCTGACCTCGGTACCAGGAACGGCAGTTGAAGGCTTTGTTCTGGATTCAAACCGTCAGGATGCTCAAGGAAACGACATCCCGATCGAAGGTGTACGGCTTACTGTAGAAGGTCGGCCGGACCTCTTTGCGGTGACGGATGAGAACGGCTTCTTCCGGCTCGAAAATCTGCCGGGCACTGACTTTTTCTTTGAACTGAACACCGAAAATGCCATTGCACCCGATGGCTACGTCTATGGTGGTCTGGTCGAATCGTACAGCGCGACGCCGGGGGTTGGAACGAGTTTGACTGGGCCTAATGGAGAGACGTTCAGCATCTACTTGCCGCTGATTCCGACCGATGAAGTTACGGTATATGTCGCCGGTGAAGAAGTGAGCGTGGGTTTGGGCGAGACGGCCATGCAGAACCTGGCTCAGATCCTGCCCGATGCGGATCCGGAGATGTTCAACCTGCTCAGCGTCACGGTCCCCGATGACGTGATGTTGACTCACGCTGACGGGACGCCTGCCGATGAACTGATCATCTCGGTTCTCGACCCAGAGCGTCTGCCTGGACCAACGCCGCCAGGTGTAAATTTTGACTATGTTTTCACGCTGGATGCAGGCGACGCGGACAACGTGGACGGCTTTGCGGCAGTGACGTTCCCAAACCTGGACGGGCTGGCACCGGGTGAGTCACGTCCTGTGTATTCCTTCGATCATGATGTTGGGGAGTGGGTGATTACCGGGCAGGCAGTTGTTTCCGTAGATGGAAGTGTGCTGGAGACGACCGAGGGTGGGGTTCGCACGCTTGGATGGCGGGGTTTGGGTACGGACCCAAGTAATCCGATTGAGACAATACCAGATGACCAAAGCGATCTGCCGGATCGCGATGGGGACGGGATCCCTGACCAAATCGATCCAGATGCCAACGGCGATGGTGTTCCTGACGAAGAACAAGAGGGTGATGTAGAAATTGAAGCTGGTCTGGTCGGCTCACTTGTTGTTCCTCAGATCAATGCAGGTTTTATGGCCGGAATAGATCTGCCGTTGGGCTTATTCGACATTGACGCGATCATTGCAGAAAATAGCGATTTGACCCCGGAAGAGATAGAGCGCGAGTTGGGTATCTTTTACGAAGAAAGCATCTCATTTCCTGAAAATCCTCCCACACTGAGCCAAACGTTTTCATTTTCAACTGTTGTTGGGTCTTTTACAGCGCGTTTTATTCCGGAAACTTCATTTACGCTTGTAGCTGCCTCGGCGACGGGAACTGTCGATGCTGGACTAAACGTCCGAGGGTCGGTCGGCGTTACCGCGCTTAGCCCGACTATCGATCTTACAGAGATTGGTGTTGAAGCCAGCGCCAATGCTAGTTTGGAGTTTATGGTAAGCAACCCATTTCTCGCTAACTTGCCTGTCGTTGGCGGGTTTTTCTCAACATCGTTCGAAATTAGCAAGCAATTTGGGGTGCCTGATTTTGGTCTCCCTGATTTCTCAGCATCCGTTCCGTTTTTGCCGATTCAAAGTGATAGTGATTCGTTCTTCGTTGGAGCTGATGCTGAAGCATCAGTGACGACAAGCGCATCCTTGCGTGCGTTTATTGACAAAATGGAAATAATAGCGGCGACATCTGCTTCGGAGCCTTTATTTTCGTTCGAAGAGCTGAGTTCGTTTACTTCGGATGCAGAAAACACTGACTTCATTCCGGTAAGCCTTTCAGTCACATCATTCGAGGAAATGATCGTTTCTAGCCAGTTAGTTACAGAGTTTCCAATCTCCACCGCACAATCCATCGCTGACGTAAACGAGATTTACTACCTTGTGGAAACAGCAAATGGTGGTGTCTTACGCGGATCTATTCAAAGAGGAGAAAGCATCACGGAGGTCGTGCCTGGGGAGGTTGACTATACGCTATATATATATTCTCCCGCCACTAATAGATCTGGTGTTTTTGACAGTGCCACTGGAGTTTTACCAGAGACGTTTATTCTTGATTTTATCGGCGGCTTCGATAGTGATCTCGACTCTATCCCTGATATCGGTGAGTTTGTGATTGGCTTGAATGCACTGTCTGCCGATACCGACGGGGATGGCATTTCCGATGCCGCCGAAATCGAACAAGGTCTCAACCCCCTCGACGGTGTAGGCTTCCCCACCGGCGTTATCGCCACACTCCAACTCGGCGGTGAAGCCAAGGATGTCACCGTCGAAGGCAATATCAATGGCTCTGGCGGGCAGACCGCCTATGTCGCAACGGGCACCGCCGGTCTCGCAATCATCAATGCATCCCAATTCAACCAACCGATCCTGCTCTCGCAAATCAACCTGCCCGGTGACAATGCGGATATCACGGTCGACACAGGCCGCGGGCTTGCTTTTGTCGCCGCTGGTGCGGCGGGTCTGCACATTGTCAATGTCTCAGACCCTGAAAACCCGCAACTGCAAGATACAGTCTCAATCCCCGGTGGCTTTACCGAAGTTACCCTCGGTGGCGGGCTCGTCATTGCAGGCGGGTCGGACCTGCTGTTCCTCAACCCTACGACGGGCGACACGCTCGCCGAACTCGAACTGCCCGGCAAAGTCGTCTCCATCGCCGTCGAAGGCAGCCTTGTCGCGGTCAGTACAACCACAAACGAACTCCACGCTGTCGATATCAGTAGCGGTGTTCCCATCCTGCGTGGCTCGGTCAATGTACCGGCTGTCGCGTTCGACAGCACGCCCGCAGGGGAAGTTTTCCTGCAATCCAGCATCGCCTATGTCTCGAATGGAAATGTTGGCGTTCGTACGACTGGTCCGCGGCCCGATCCCCTTGGTGGCTACGCGACATTTGACCTGAGCGATCCAGCCGACCCGACGCTTATCTCGGCCCCCGACACGCCGGGTGGTATCCAAGCCACAAATCTTGAGACGATCACCAACGGTTCGGGCCTTGCCGTCGTTGCAGCAGGCGGTCGAGGATTGCAAATTCACGGCGCAAGTGATGCGTCCAACACGTATGATTTGATCACTGAAATCGATACGCCCGGCTCCGCCAACGCCGTCGCACTTGCCAGCGGTATTGCTTATGTGGGGGATGGAAGTGGCGGCCTGCAGGTGATCAACTTCCTGCCGTTCGATGCAAACGGCGTCGCCCCGACAATCAGCATCGACACGAGTGCCATCGACGCAGATCCCGAAACGGATGGTATCCAAGTCGAGGAAGGCCGCTCTATTTCAGTTTCGCTAACGGCTGAGGACGATGTTCAGGTCCGCAATGTGCAGTTATTGGTAAATGGCGAAATCGTTCAAAATGATGTCTCGGCACCGTATGATCTGAATTTTGTCGCGCCATCGCTGGCCGAGGGCGACAGCATGCTTGAAGTTGAAGTACAAGCGTTTGACACGGGCGGTAATGCGTCGATGTCAAACATGCTGACCTTCGAGATCATTCCAGACATTACGCCGCCAGAAGTCACCTCGATTTTGCCTGACGATGGTGCGCTGGTCTTGGAGGGGCGAGGTACGCTACAGCTGCGGTTCAGCGAAGCTATCGACCCTGAAACATTAACGGTCAACAACTTCCAGATTTCGACTGGCGATGGATCGAACCCTGTCGCGGCGGCGAGCGTGACAATCTTCGGCGAAGACCAGGTAGCCGTCGTTTCCTTTGGCGACCTTCCCTTGGGGGAATACGAAGTAACATTTGATCCGGCGGGTGTGTCTGATCGTGCCGGAAATGAAGTGCAAGATGGACCAACGTCCCGATCATTTGAAGTTGTTGATGCATCGGCGATTTGGGCCAATGAAGCGGGTGGCAGTTGGACGACAGCCAATAATTGGCTTAGTGGAACGGTGCCAAATGGGAACGATATTGCGTTCATTCCAGTAACGACCAACGGTGTAGATTTTAACAGCTTCTCTGCAGTCCAAGAATTGATCGGTTTGCGGCTAGGCGGAGACTTCAGCCTGTCGAGAGGTGATTTTTCGGCTGAGTTCATTGATGTTTCGTCCGAGGCAACATTCACGGTTCGTGGCGGAAATTTGGAGGCAACAACCGTCGACGGTGCCGGCAACTTTGTTCTAACGAGCGGATCGCTTTCAAACGTTTTGATTGAAAATAACGCTCTGTTCAGTGGTTCGTCATTCACAGTTAACGATGGCCTCACGTTGAACGGCAGCATTACAATTGCTGAAAATGCGTTTAATGGGCAACTGCGTTTCAGCGGTGAGCAAACCGTTTTAGGTACCGGTGACTTAATTTTGGGCCTTAATAACTCTGGTTTCTCCAATTCTGTTCAATTTAGCGGATTGTCTTCGTCTGTGTCGGAGGTTTTGACATTTGGAGAGAATTTGACGGTTCGTGGACAAGGCACGGTATCTACGAATCGGTCAGAGGATTCGCTGCGGTTCCTGGGGGATGTGATTGCTGAAGAGGGTGCGTTGACGCTAACGCGTGTGGACCAAGGTGGTGAGGTGCTCTCGGTGTCCGAGCGCAATGGCGGTCAACTGAATATCTCTGAGCTTCAGGACGCGGTTCTTGATGTTGCAGGTGGCTCGGATGTTGGGCTGTCGGGTTCTGTTGAAGATGTGACGATTGCAGGTGCTGGTGCGGTCACGTTCAGCTCGGTGCGCGCGCAGCGTCTGGATGTGCAAGGGGACGCCGAGGTCGACGCTGCTGGCACGTTCGGGAACACCATAACCGTTGACGGCGGCTTGAATGTGGACGGACGCCTTGGGGTTGCTGGAACAGTGCAACGTGCAGCGACATTGAGCTTTGAAGGGGATCAAGAAGTGACCGGAACGGGCACGATTGATCTGAGCAGGAGCAATGCGATAGGTACAGAAACCATCAACAATAGCTTGCAGTTCCGTGGCGATATCTCAGGTGTCGACGAGACCCTGACTTTTGGCGCAGATCTGACGCTTCGCGGTCACGGACCTATCTTTGGCAGCGGAGAAGATGACATCCGCATCCTGGGCACGTTGGAAGGGGTAGATAACGGGCTGTTAACCCTATCAAAGATCGACAATGACGGGGCAGTGGTGAGTGTGGATGCGTCTGCGGGTGGTGTCGCAGTACAAGGCGTCATCGAGCAGACCGTCTTTGAAGACGCAGCGGGTCAGACGGGGCGGCTGGAGCTCATCTCGGGCGAGCTCATCAATGTCACCCTCGGCATCGACACCTTTGCCGATAACCGCTTCACTACAGCAACATTCCAGGAAGGTCTGCGGCTGGACGATGCCACATTGAGCATTGAGGCCTCCAGTCAGACATTCACAACGATCTCGGTCAACGGGATCGGGATTCTGGGCACAGGCGAGGTCGTGCTGTCGGATGTCAACCGGATCGATACCGAGACCGTTAGCAATCAACTCACCTTCCGTGGTGTCGAGACTGGCGCAGAGGCCATCCTGATCGACGCGGGTATCACCGTGCGCGGCACCGGTACCGTATCCAACAGCTTTAGCGCCGGTGATACACTTG
>JAJFIM010000171.1 GCA_021774995.1 Alphaproteobacteria bacterium
GGCCATTTGCCTGAGGCGGCGGCTTCCAGCGTTGGAGCTTCCTGGCCGAGGCGCTGGCGGTAGATCCATAAATTCGTCAGCACGCCTTCGATGAAATTGCGGGTTTCGGCGGACGGGATGCTCTCGATGAAAAACAGCGGATCGGTGTTGGTGGTCAGCTCGTTGCGCCATTTGCGCAGATTACCCGGACCACCGTTATAGGCGACGGTCAGCATGAACAGATTGCCGCGCGGTTTTGCGGCCGACATGAGCTGGCCCAAATATTTTTGCCCTAGATCGAGATTGAATCCCGGTTCGAAAAGCTTGTCGCTTCCCCGGCGCAGTGATCTGTCCCGGGCAAGGGCGCTGGCGGTGCGGGGCATCAATTGCATCAGGCCGCGCGCGCCCACCCGCGATTTGGCGTGGGGGAGAAACTTGCTTTCCTTGCGCATGAACGCATAAATCAGTGCGCGGTCGATTTTGAAACCACTATCGGGGGCGTAAGCGGGAATGGGGTAAAGCCCGGCTTCAAGTCCGGGCCGGGAAGCGTATTCGGCAATTTGCAATTGAGCCGCAGGCAGGTCAATGCGCGCGGCAAACGCCAGGAGCGCGCGATCAAGGGAGGGGTCGAAATGGGCGTGAACGCGTCTGACTTCTTCTTCCGCCTCGTAATTGCGCTCCAGTTGTTTGAGCGCTGCGGCCCGGCGGATAGAATCGTTCTGATAAAGAGTTGCCGTCATTGCCCGCGTCAATTTTGGCATTTTCCAATCATAGGCGCCTGCATTGCCCAATTGCCGGTTGGCGAGCACGCCGTAAAAATTTAACGGCGTTTTGGCGGCGATCTCAAGGAGTGCTGTGACTTTTTGCGGCTGGCGGGTGACCAAAAAGGCGCGCGCCGCCCAATAAGCGCCGGCCGCCCGGATTGAGCCGGCGAGATAGGGCGCGTGGGCGAGGGCTTCGAAATGAAGCGCGGCCCGCTCATGTTCGCCCAATTGCCAGGCGGCAAGGCCTGCTGTCCAGTCGGCCAGCGGAATTGCTTCGCGGTTTCGCTCAATTATTTTTTGCGCTTGGACAAGGGCTTTTTCCGGGACGCGCTCAAAGAAATATTGCGCGGCGATCCATCGTAAAATCTGATCGTATTCAAGATTGCTGAGATCGCGCCGGACATCCTTGCGGTTAATGTAATTCAGGACCTGGGTGGGGCGCTCGCGCGCCAGAAGCGATTTGACGTAGCGGTTGATCTGCCGCACCCGGCTGCGCTGCGCTCGGGAGCGCCGCTGTTTCTCAAAATTGGGTTTTTTGTTCTCCGTCTGTTTGACGCGGTATTTTTTCGGCCGGGGCTTATCGGGCGCTTTGGCCTTTGCCGGTTTGCGGCGCAGAGCCAGACGGTAAATTTTATTGGCTTTGGGATGGTCCGCATAATGCGCCATCCAGTCTCTCAACTCACTATACGTGGAGCGATAGGCGGTGGGGTGCATATAGCGTTGGAACAAAACGTAGCCCATCAACACATCGGATGAGAGTTGATCGATTAATCCATCGGCGGTTTTCCAGTCGCCGCCTTCCTGAACTTGGAAAATGCGGGTGTAAAGCGCGATGTCGTCAGAGTTTAGAAATTGGGGGTCATAGGCGGGCAGAATCATGCTGGTGGCGTTTTGCATGTTTTGCGCAAGAGACCCTTGAACGAGCTGCTCGGCCTGGGAGCGCGAAGGGGCAAGGACAAACCCCGCGCATAGGAGAAAAAGCGCGGCGCTGATCTGGCCGCCGCGCAGCCTCATGTCTCTCAACTTAAGCGCCACTCAAAAACCCTCTTTATTCTTAACGTTAAAGCCTAACGGGACCGCCTCAGCCGATCAAGGCCGGTTCAGGTGGCTTAAAGGCGCAAGACGCCCCGATGGGCCTTTGACCGGGGGAAGCTTGCCATGCGGGGCATTAAATGGGGGTTAAGCGCTGGGGTTAGAGCGCGTCGAGGCGCGCCTTTAAGCTCAAAAAATCCTGCCAGGCCAATGACTTATGGGCAGGCTGGCGCAAGAGATAAGCAGGGTGCAAGGTGGGCAGAACCGGCAGGCGCGGCTCATCCTGGTCGCTAAGCGCGATTTGCGCCCATTTTCCCCTCAGCCGCATGATGCCGGTTGTGGTGTCCAGCAGATATTTGGCGGCTGTGCCTCCCAGAAGAACCAGCATTTGCGGCTTCGCCAACACGATATGCCGCTTGATGAAAGGCATCATCATCATGGCCTCGTCCACCGTGGGGGCGCGGTTGCCGGGCGGGCGCCAATTCACAATATTGGAGATATAAACGGATGATCGGTCGCGGCCGATGGCGGCCAACATGAGGTCAAGCAAATGCCCCGCCGGTCCAACAAAAGGCAGGCCCAAACGGTCTTCTTCGCGGCCCGGCGCCTCGCCGATGAACATCACCGGCGATCCGGCCGCGCCGTCGGCGAACACTGTTTTATTGGCGGTGTTTTTAAGGGCGCAGCCGGTGAAATTTTCAATGGCTTCGCGTAATTCCTCAAGGGTCCGACACGATTGGGCGCGCGCCTTGGCCTCGGCCGGACCGGCGTACGGAGTTGGCGGACTTGACGCAAGGGGCGCTTGGGGCAAGCGCGGCGGCGCGGCGGCGGTTTTTTCGGCGGCGGGGGTAGCGAGGGTGCGGTCAATGGGTGCGTCGCACACCGCTTCATCCGCGCCCATGGCAATGTACCAGTCAAGCAGCGCCTTCTCGGCGTCTGCGTGGTCGGAACCTGTAGGGGGAAGGTCTGAAGGCACGGGGAGGCGTGGTCCTGTTGAAGAGTTTACCTTGCGTCGCGCCCCCATCATGCCAGACATTGAATGCCCTGCCCACTGGCTTTCGCGGCGCGCCGGCAATAGAGCTTGACGTTGAGTGGCATACCTTCCCATAAAGATCACCCTGAGACGTCCCTCACAAGGAGGATAAGGAATGCCCGATCAGCCCGCCGAGCGCGAATTCATGGATTATGACGTGGTGATCGTCGGCGGCG
>JAJFIM010000172.1 GCA_021774995.1 Alphaproteobacteria bacterium
CATCAAAGTCGCCAGCAAGCCGATCAAGGTCATGGGCACGACCACGCGACTCACGACCATGACAGCCAAACGCAGGCAAGTGACCATCATCCTATAAATTTGGATGTTGTGACCTATTTCAGCGAGTATTTGCATGTTGATCTGCAAAGCCCCGATCAAGTCGTGTTGAAAGCCTCAACGCCGGATTTACACGATATTGCTTTTATCTTGCCTGCGGATATTAAGCCGCAACACCGCTATGAACTGGCTTCTGCTCAGAGCCGAGCGCCACCTGATTGGCGAAGGTATAGACAGGACAATACTTCCCTTTATCTCTCAACGCAGCGTCTACGGATTTAGAAATTAATTCGTAAGGCGTATTTTCGTGTCTGCTTTGCGGCGGACGCTCGTAATCCATGCGCCTTTTCCTAACTTTCTAAACAACAACTCTCTAAACAATGGAGACAATTTTAATGATTAATTATTTTCAATCTATGACGGGCAAAGACCGCCTGTTTGCCTTTATGGGGCTGGCCATGATGATGGTTGCCCTGTTTGGCATTATCCCCGATGCGTGGGCACATGGCGTCACGCAAGGCGATAAAGGTTATATTCAAGAAACCGTGGGTATCCACCCAATCCCCTTTATCTACCTTGGTGCTAAACACATGATGACGGGCTATGACCACTTGCTGTTCTTGCTCGGCGTGATCTTCTTCCTCTATCGCATGAAGGACGTAACCATTTATGTCAGCCTATTTGCGGTTGGCCATGTGGTGACGCTGCTTTCCGGCGTTTTGATGGAAATTAGCATTAGCTCGTATATCATTGATGCCATTATCGGCTTTTCCGTGGTTTACAAGGCATTGGATAATATGGGGGCGTATCAACGCTGGTTTGGGGTTCAGCCCAATACCAAGGTTGCAACATTCCTGTTTGGTCTAATGCACGGCTTTGGTTTGGCGACTAAAATTTTGGACTATGAATTATCGCCTGATGGACTGCTACCGAATTTGATCTTCTTCAATGTTGGTGTGGAGCTAGGACAAATTCTGGCACTGGCCGCGATCCTGATTGCGATTACCTATTGGCGAAAATCCGGTAGCTTCTTGCACCACGCTTATAAAGCCAATGCCGTCATGATGATGCTGGGCTTTTTGCTCATGTTTTATCAAATTACTGGCTACATCGTTCAATAATTCAAACTGACAAACTTAAAAGGAAAACATAATGTTTAATTCAAATATACCATCTGACAGAGAAGTGCCCTCAACAGGGAAGCTCATTAAATCAACCATTTTAGCAGCGATTACGGCTGGAATTTTGCTGGTTA
Organism: Alphaproteobacteria bacterium; assembly: GCA_021774995.1. Classification (GTDB taxonomy): domain Bacteria; phylum Pseudomonadota; class Alphaproteobacteria; order SMXP01; family SMXP01; genus JAJFIM01. The sequence continues at coordinate 1,313 of JAJFIM010000172.1, forward strand.
CTGTGGTCATGCCTGCCGAATACGGCATTGACCCAACAGGAGTGGGCAATGCTATTGGCCTTAAACGCATGGGTGATATTAAAACCTCACTAGCCGAAGAAGCGGCGCAAGATGCTGCTAAGGATACCCAAACCGCAGTTGTGGTTGAAGTTGAGACGGAGCCGCAAGTAGTATCGGAAACTGTACCTACCCAAAGCCATGAAAGAGAAGTCACACTTGCGCCGGATGAAGGCACAGAGATTAAGCTGACCATGACCAAGGGCGCAAAGGTTGATTACGTGTGGAAAACCAATGGCGGCAAAGCAAACTTTGATGTGCATGGTGACTCAAAGAAGCTGAAGATTGATTATCACAGCTACGCCAAAGGTTCAGAGCAGAAAAGCGAAGGTACGTTAGAGGCCGCTTTTAATGGAAATCATGGCTGGTTCTGGCGCAATCGTACGAAAGAGCCTTTGACTATTACCCTAAAAACTAACGGTGAATACACCGACATTAAGCGTTACTAAACCCACTCACGAGAAAAGAAAGGACAACTCTCATGAAAAAACTAACCAACCCTAAAATTTTAATTCCTATTTTAATCGTTGTAGCTGTATTGATTGTTATCGCAGTCACCAGCATGACAGGCGGTGAAATGGCGGTCAGCGATCACGGCCATACACACTAGAAAGTAACAGTAAAATGCTAGAGCCACTCAAAAACTCGACCTACAGGCATTTGTTCTCAGCGCAGGTTATCGCGCTGTTAGGGACAGGCTTGACCACGGTGGCTCTAGCATTGCTGACCTATGATCTGGCGGGCGACAAGGCCGGAACCGTCCTCGGCACAGCCCTTGCGCTTAAAATGGTGGCTTATGTGACCATTGCGCCGATTATTGGCGGGCTGGCAGCGGCCTTGCCGCGCAAAAGGGTTTTGGTCACGCTTGATCTTATCCGCGCTGGCTTTGTATTGTGCTTGCCGTTTGTCAGTGAAATCTGGCAAATCTATCTTATCATCTTCCTCATGCAATCCTGCTCTGCCGGATTCACGCCGATGTTTCAGGCGACCATACCGGATATTATTCCCGATGAAAAAACCTACACCAAAGCCTTGTCGCTTTCGCGGCTGGCCTATGATCTGGAATCTCTGGTTAGCCCGATGCTGGCGGCGCTGGCTCTATTGTTTATCAGCTTTGACGCACTGTTTGCCACTAACGCCGTGGCCTTCCTGATTTCGGCGGCGCTGGTTGTTACAGCGACTTTTCCAAAAAGGGAGAGAGCCAAGGATGCCAGAGTTATATCGGTTTGGGAGAAAATCAGTTTCGGCACACGCGCCTATCTCGCCACGCCGCGCCTAAGAGGGTTGCTTGCGCTTTCTCTGGCTGTATCTGCGGCAGGGGCAATGGTGATCGTCAATACAGTTGTGATTGTACGTGGTAGTTTCGGATTGGACGCGCAAGATGTGGCTCTGGCTTTTGCGGCCTATGGCGGCGGCTCAATGCTGGCAGCTTTTACACTTCCAAAGTTACTGGACTATCTGCCGGATCGTCCCGTTATGCTCAGCGGGGCAATTGTTCTGGCCGTTGGTTTACTGGCTGGCTCTACTGTTTCAACATTCTTCTGGCTTCTGCCCGTATGGTTTTTATTAGGCAGTGCAGCCTCGCTCATCAATACACCAACAGGGCGATTGCTTCGCCGTTCTTCTGCAGAACAGGACCGCCCCGCTTATTTCGCCGCGCAGTTTTCTCTCTCTCATGCCTGCTGGTTAATTACATACCCGCTTGTCGGCTTTCTCGGCGCATCCATGGGTATCACGGAAACGTTTTATATTCTGATAGGAATTGTATTACTGGGCTTTGTTCTTGCGCTGTTTTTATGGCCAGCCGAAGATCACGCAGCTCTTACCCATACGCATAAAGACCTTGATCCCAATGATCCGCATTTAGCAGATGCTAAAGCCGTAAAAGATGGATATCGACATAACCATGATTACGTAATTGACAAAAAACATCCTTCATGGCCAGGGCATAATAATTTTTTTAAATAGATTGCCAAATCCAAACCAATAATAGTCCAATAACACCCCATCCAATGCAGAAAAACACCGCCACGCGAATAAAAAGACCTAATGCACCTAATATTCCGCCAACAATACTGGATGGGACGATAGTGGCCGCAAATCTTGCCCATTTGGGCCATTCATCTGGAATGAACTCTTGAAGGTTATAACCGGTAAAGCCCGCAGCAATGATAAAGACCCAAAAGCTCCATACGCTAATAGCGTGAACTTCGTATTCTTCTTCATCCATAAAATCATCGCCAACGCGTCTGTATGCCATAATTAAACCTCCTCACCCCGATCAGATAGAGGTTTTAACTCTGACATACCGCGCACGATGGTTTCCATGAAGGAATCCAGACGCGCATTGGCTTCGACCTCTTTCGGAGTTTTATCATCTTCTGGAATGGAAGGATGGTGCATAAAAAACTCATGGGTGAATTTTAAGATCAGCTCTTGGATAAAGGCCATATCTCTTGCACTTTTCTTACGGTGTGATGCCAGGGACGCAGAAAATTGATTATAAAGTTTCACCAAATCAGCATCCCGATCATTACGATGTTCAGGAAACATCGCATAGCGAAGCCCATCATTGGTAATCGCTGATACATTGGGATTATGAGAGGCTTTCATTTGCTTCTCTAGCGCTTCCCATACATCTTCGTCAAAATAGACTGTTTTTTGAACACGTTTTGCTTTTGCCATTTTTATAGTTCTCTTTCTTGATCTTTATCGTTTGCGCGCGCCTGTTCCTGTTGTTTGGCTTGCTCCAATGCCTTCATCTGGAATGTGCCGCGATCAAGCTCATTAAAGATGATTTTTGACCCCTTCTCTATCTCCGGCGCTTTATCCAATCTCGCCATTTGCAAATCTTTGCCTTGCATCACTACAGCCCATTTACCACTTTCAAGCTCTGTATGGCCCAAATAAGTATATTCTTTATTGGCACTGACTTTTTGAGCATTAAACTCTAAGCCTGCTTTTGTAGCCAAGAATTTGCCTTCCTGATGCACTTCCATGACTGTTAGATCGCGTAAAGCAGTCTTTCTGAGTGCAAAATCACCATTGGATTGAATGAGGGCAAGATTGTTCTTCACAAGCCAGTCTTGGCGTTTTTCTAGCGCTTTTTCTAAATTCTGATCACTTTGGGCAATGCCTGATTTTGATCGAGAACGCGCATACAGTTCTTTATCAAGCCATGTTTTCTTGGCCGCATCGGTTAAATCTTCTGGCGCTTGGGCAGATAAAACATCCAGTTTTGGATAGAAGCGCTTTTTCTCACGCGCATTGATTTTAGCTGATATTTCCGCGCCCTGTTTTATAACATCTTCTGGCACTTTATATCTCCCCTGCCCCATATCAACGACAGCTTCATTTTGCTCTAATGTTTCAATCCGCTTGATGTGAGAAGCTAAATATCCCTCTCTGGCATCTTCCTCGATGTAATTCTGCTCTTTTTCGATATAAAGGCGATGCTTTTCAATATCGTAAATACCATCATTTTGGCGTGCAATCAGGTTGATATTGTAATCCGCACGACCGCTAGACTGATCGAATGGCCGCACACGTATTAAAGCACCCTTATCCAGTTTCTCGTAATTGAATGGCTCACCAACTGGCACATAGTGTTTACCGCCGCCAAGAGCTTCAACAACAATATACTTCTTATCTGTCAATTCATCAGCTGGCCCTTTATCAAGAACGCGCCCCTCGATCGTGGCACCCTCGCCCGCTTTGAGTGAATACACCGCTAAATCATCTAACTCGCCATCTAATCTGCCATAAAGCTGTTTTATGACATCATTACGCGTGGCGATTTTATAGAGAACATCCTGATAACCTTCATTGAGAGTGAACATGCCCGGAGGAGACTCTATCGCCAATCCTGTTGTGGTCAGATAGTGCAAACGCCCCTTCAAGGAAGATTCATAATAAGCCGATTTATCAAAATTATTTGCTTTACGAACATCAATAACGCCATCCTCATTGACCTGTCTTTCGATGAAACGATCTAAAGATGTTACGCGTAAGGCGTCCACTTCTTTTTCGATAGATTTCTGAATATCATCCAGGCTACGCTCACCGAGCAGCTCTGTTGCTATCTCTTGCGCACGAGCGCGGACTCCAAAAGCAATGTAATCTCGCCCTATAACCAGATCATTACCGCGCCCGTCCCTACCCTGAATAATAACATGAGCATGGGTATCATCCGTATCGTAATGAACCGCCCCAACCCAGCTTAACTTAACTTTCAAGTCACGCTCAACACACTTCATGACCTTGCGGATATAACCCTGAAAATCTTCTATATCTTCTCCGCGCTCTGGCGAGATAATCATTCTGAAATGGTGACGATCATTTTTGCATAATTCAAAGAAATCTTGGCGCGCCAAACCTTCATTCTCACCATCAAACAGGATAGCTTTCTCGCCGTCCTGACCTGCCCTATTACGGCTAATATAATGGATGTGATGATAGAGGTTTTGCCCACCACTCCCTGCGCCAGAGCCAACCCCTTTTGTCTTATTCTTCACTGGATTGACTTTAACAACTACGCGCTGAGCTGATGCCATCCCTGCAAATGAGTTACCGCGATAAACTCCATCACGGCGTTTAATTTTCTTCGGGCCTGACGATCTATGGCCATGTCTATTTAGCTTTTTGAAGAATGCCTTTCTGGGGCTGTCTCTTGTCACAACGAGAGGACGCGCAGCAGAGTTGCCACCCGTATCTTCCTCGTTATTGAGCCTGTCTAAAAACATTTTTCTGATCTTCTTCGCTTTTAAATTCTTGTTTGGTTAGGCGCAAACGCGCACTAATTTACCCTTACAGTATATAACTTAATAAAACTTATTTCAAGAACTTTAAACTCTTAAATTACTCAATAATAACAATAAGTTCATATAAATATAATTTATATCTTTTATCTTGTATTAATATATCTCTATCTATCCATACACCCTACATCATCCTTCTTTATCACAATCAATCCTCCACTCTCGTCTGCTTCCATACTTTTCAAACGCTTGCAAAATACAGTCTATGAACGCACAAAAAACTCTGACCTATTAAAGCCAGAGTTTTATTTGAGATAGAAAAAAGCCCCTCATTGCGAGGGGCTAGGTTCGTTAGTTTTGGCGTGACCAGATAAGAATATATTGATCGTCTTTTTGAACCAGGTTGGCGTAAATCGGATTTGGAAATTCCGGTGCATCAAGCTGTACTGAAACATATGAGTTTTGATTATCGCTAATCTTATTCCAACCTGCCCCAGCTTCAAAACCTCCGATTTTTGCTCTGAAATCAGGCTTGTTATCGTTTGTTTCACCATCACCGATGGGCTGTAATTTGAGGTGGAAATTCAGGGTTGCTGTTTTAAGCTTTCCTTCAAAACTACCATTTTCTTGTTTTTTCATATTTGCTATAATTGACATTGTATCTTCCTTTTAATTTTACTCTTAGAACAACACCTTGTTGCTCTTTCTTATGGCGTAATAATTCACTGGCCGCTTTCGACGCGTCACAGATTAAATTTGTCTTTCGCGAGGAATTTATCGCTTGCGATAAAGGGGAAATTTATTCTTGACGCATAGGCGAAGGCAGGTCAGTTAAGTTAGCCAATTTAGAAAGGCATAAGGCTGTTTGGGCGGTAAATATTTCAACGGCAAAATTTTTAGGGTAATTTCATATATGACATAACATTAATAGTTTTAGAGGCTCTATCACCCCCCTATTCCATCCAATTACAAAAGAGTCATACTGAAAACGAAATCAGCATGGCGCTTAAAAATCGGAGGTTTTGAAGCTGGGGCAGGTATTATGCTGCGTCCTCATTTTGGGCATCACTGCCAAGCCATTGCCGACCCTTTGCAGCTGTCTTATTAAAAAGAGCCCAATCTTCATTATTTTTGAATGTCAGATGAACCGTTCCCTTCATATAGAATTTTATATCGAAAAATCGGCTTTCGGTCAGATTATCAAAAGGGCTGTGAATATCACGGCCTAAAATATCAAACTTGCGCTTTAGCGCCTGCCCTATTGTTTCGCAATGTTCAAACGGGCGAGCTGTCATAAAACAAAGCACACGATCCAAATCATTATAAATATCCATTGAATGACCGTAATGCATACTGAAATATCGCCCCCATTTCTTGTTAAACTCACAGCCATAGGGAAAAACAATCTTCTTATTGATTTTATAATTATCGTTGCTTTTCCATCCTTCACTATGATTGCTATTGCCCTTGTAATAACGGCATAACTCGTCAAATACGTTGGCAACGGATTGTTCAAAGAGTTTTTGGCGTTGTTCAAACACATTTTGAAGCGTGCCTTTAATATTTTCCTTTGTGAACGGAATATTGCCGTTCCTATCAACATCGCGCAAAAGCTCGTCACGCTGTTTTCTATCAAGGTGTTTGTGAAACTCCATCTTAGAAAACACCTCATGCCATGCAGTATTGCGGTGCTTTTTGATAAATGCGGCTTTGGCGGAATTGATATTTTTTGTCGCCATACCAAGAATGGAGGATAAATCGCTTTGATAGATGGTCACATTATTAGCATCCATATAGCTTTGGGCTTTGCGGATATGCTGGAAGGCTTTGAACATATTGGCGTTCGCCTCGTCATAGAAATGTTGCATATTCCCCAAGCGGTCTATGACAGCAGGAATATTCCCAAAATCAATATCATCATTCACGGCGCGTTCTGTTTTCTCTGTCGCCCATAAATCAAGACTATCGTCCTCAGCCTCCTTTTTAAGATAAACAAGCGCAACGTCCACGCCCGTTTTGCGCTCGGCTGTGGCGAAACAATCACCTAAATATTCAACCGCGCCGTTATTTTCTATGATCTCAGCAAGTAATTTTCGGGTTTTTGTATAAGGGTTGCGGAGTGTTTCAGCATTGAGAAGACAAACAATCTCGCCAGAGAATAGAAAATTCCATGCTTTTAATAAATGCTCGTCCCCATTGGAAAATGGCGGGTTCATCAATATAGCGTCATAATAGCAAACACCATCATAGCTAAGAAAATCATGCCCCACGATTGGAAAGTCTTTATCACGCAATACCGCGCAAAGTTCGGGCGAATTTTCAATGCAATCAACCGACGCGGAGCGTCTTGATGCTAGGGTAAATTCAGCTATGTCGCCCTTTCCTGCGCTCGGCTCTAAAAAATGCTCTGCCGAACGGCTGATTTTAGAAAGCATAGTTTTTATTACGGCTTGAGGGGTTGGAAAAAATTCGTCTGTAAACATCGATCTATCCTTATAAAAAATTGAGAAGTGAAACCACGCGCAAGGTCTTTGCGCGTGGTTTCACGAGGGTTAAGCGGCAATTTGCTCTTGAACTTCATCCTCGATGTCGTCTTGAACTTCATCTTGGATATTGTCGGGGTCAATCGCAGGGAATTGCATGCCTTGCGGAATCCAGAATTGCGTTTTCAATTCATCCGCACTTGGCGATTCAAGGGTCAGGACATGGGCAAAGTGTTTTGCCATTGACGATACCAACTCGCCCTTTTTATAGCCCTGCGCCGTTCCATATTTCAAAGAACACCCTGCATTTTGAATAATGCCGTATAGCTGTTCTTTGTTGCGTCTTTTCAAAAACGGCGCGTCTGGTCGCCATTGCTCACGCATATCAACTTTCAAAGCATTAGCAACATGATTGGAAACGCTATCTTCATAGGTATCGAGCGTATCTAAATAGACTGTGCCAAATTCCAAAGATTCGATTGTAAGGGCAATATCCTCAAGCTGTTCATCCGATAAAACTTGAACGGCGTAATAAGCGTCCTGCACATCGTAATGGAAAAGGCTCTGTAAATCGCTCCACGTTGACTCCTCGTCCCCTTTATCAAAATAGCTTAAAAGAACACGCGCCTTTGCGTTAATGGCATCTAGTGAGGGTGAATGTGTTTCACCATCATCAAAATAACGTAAGCAAGGGTGATCTTTGAAAGTCGCTAATTTCTTGGCAACCAAGATTTCTTTAGCTTTGCGTGGATTGTTGATAATCGCATTTTGAACGGCAACGCATTTGTGCATATTCATATACTTAACCAACGGCTTGCCATAGGTGGCTTTGGGCTTGGGTTTTAAAGCCACTACATTGGATTCATCAATTTCAGGACGAATAAGCCCTTTGTGAACCTCAACCTCGCCAGAGGATAGAATATTGACGATAACACCGCCTGTTTCCCCTTCTTCTGCCTCACTATATTGCCATGAAGAATAATAGCCTTCCTCAAGTTCTGCCCAATCATCGCTTTGGCCGTATTCATCAACTAATTTTTCAGCCGCTTGTTTTTGCAATTCATCAAATTGCTCGCGGTCATTAAAAAATGTGGTTTTATCTTCTGCCAATAAATCAGCGGTATAATCCCCCTCATAAAGCGCAGTATCGAAGATAGCCAAAGCAACATTGGGTTTTTCACCAATAAGCGATTCCTTAATATCTTCTGGACTGTCGCACCACCCATTAAGAGCTTGGCGTAAAACGCGCGATTGTTCATCACTTGAACCAAGGGCAAAACTCTCGGCCTGTGCCAGTGATAATTCACCTTCAATAAGAGCTTGTGTGACTTCTTCATTGAGTTCCAAAAGCATTAAACGTCTGCGAATGGTGCTTGTCGTCAATCCTGTTTGACTTACAATTTCATCCAGTTTTTCACCATCTTTAATCAATGATGCAATAGCGTTTGCCTCTTCCAAGGGGCTTAAATTTTCCCTTTGGACATTTTCAACGGTAGCCATACGAAGGATTTCTTCACTTGTGAGGTCGTCTTTAATTTCGACGTTCACCGAAAAATCTTTATCAATATCGCCACGCTCTAAGAGGTGATTAAGGGCGCGAAAGCGTCTTTCACCGCAAATTATCGTGTGCTTGCCACGTTTGGTTTGAGGGCTTTGAACAATCAAGTTTTGCAACAATCCATCTGTTTTTATGGATTGGGCTAGTCCTTCAATGGATTTATCGTCAAAATTTTTGCGCGGATTATCCTTTGAAGTTTTGATTTGGTTTAGTTTTAAAGTTTGAGTAGTCATGGTATCAGCTCCTTTTTTGCTGTTGGTTGGTTTAAAAATGGGTTAAGCCGCAATCTGGCTTTGCCCCTCGTAAAACGCGGTTGCGTCTTTAACGAGTTGCCCCATGTGTTCCAAAGCGTTTTCATGTGCGCTTTGAATTGCTTTTTCGGTCACGCGCTTACACGGCTGTAGTGCAATGCCTGACTTAAAAAAATCTTGAAAAATGATCGTGGTTTCGGTTGCATAGCCGTCTTCACCTTTGCGAATACAAACGCTTGCGCTTGCGGATAATCCCCCTCTTGCTTTGGCTGTCCGCAATTTTAAAATGCGTGTGCCTTCGGGTGTTTCACCTAAAACGGCCTCGCTTGTTGCTTGCCATCCCTCGATTCCTTTTGAAATTTGTGTTTGATATGTCATGTTTTTAGTTCCTTTTCTGGTTGGGTGATTAAAGTCTGATTGGTGTTCCAAGACGCTCTACGCTTAGGATTGCGGAGCGTGGGCAACGCTCGGAGTCCATAACAAGCTGTATGGCTGTTTCCGCGTCCTTTGCAGGGGTTTGGATTGTGATTTGTGAAGTTCTGATTTTGAACGGAAATACTTGCATGATATTTCCCCCTTAATATTCGCTTGTCAGAAGCAAAACATTGTTCTGAAAATAAAAGCGGATTTGAGTTAGCGGAAAATCGGTAAAGATTATATTCTCGGCATAAAGCTCTTTTTCATTACCATCTGTGCAAGTGAGCCTTGCGCCTTCGCCCTGTTCATTGAGTTTCAATGTCCATACGCAAAACTCTTGATTTTGCAGTGATGGAACGCAAGATTGGCAATCAAATATTTTATCTATCAACCAGTACGCACCGCCTGTTTCCGCAACATATTGAACGCCCTCTGTATAGAGATAGGCTCTATAAAGTGAGTGCCTAAACCACGTTTCTGTACCGCAGAAATTTCTTAAATCCTCTGCTCTAAGGGTTGGTGTCTCTGTGATGTTTGCTGTCTGGTTCATTTTCAATTCCTTTCTTTTTTAAATTGCGCCCCGAAACATACTTTTTTCGGGGCGACAGGAACTGGAGCCTGAAAGCGGCGAGAGCGGTCAAATCACAAACCCTTTGCAAAAGGGCTTGGGCTAAAAATCGAAAAAATTGCGGAAGGTTCGCGGTAAGCGTAGCGGCGTGAAAACCGTCATTTTTACTATTTTTTGGCTTTGGGAATTGACGGAGCGAGCCAAGACAAAACAGAAGTCATTTTAAGGGTCATGATTCAGCTACCCCACTTTCAAGGCCGCATGGGAGCAAAATCACCGAAAGCATAAATACTCCTGACATTACAAAACGAGTGTCAGAAAGGATTATGATGAAGAAGTTAATAATCAAATTCATTGTTATGAAGATTATAAAATGGCTTTTAGAAATGTTGTTCTAAGACCATTGAGTGAAGCAGAGTAAGTGTGAAGTTACTCTGCATTCATCCGATCCGCGTTAAGGATTGTCACCCGAATGGGCCGAAACGCTTGCAAAGTGGTTCGGTGAGCCTTTAGGCGAATAAAGCCTGACCCGCCACTTTTAAGCGGGTAACGCCGTGGTGAATTTTGTACCTGACTAATAGTGAAATCCAGCAGAATCTAATTATTCAGATCTTACAAATTCAATTAAAAGGCCATAATCGTGATTATCAGCGGCTTGCAAAGCCGCAATATATCGCGACCTTACATCACCTTTCCTTGTAATATCCCCTGCCCCCCATGTGAACCGCTCCTGATCCATAAAGTGCAACAAAATATCTGTGGCAAGGCGACTATGGCGGCCATTACCATTTGGAAATGGGTGAATAAAGACGAGCCGGTGATGAAATCGCGCCGCTAATTCATCCGGCGGATATGTTGCATGATCGAGTTGATACTGTGTGTCATCGACAAGCTGCTTCAACTCTGTTGGAATGCGATACGCATCAATGCCGATATTACGCGCGGTTTTACGATATGACCCGGCCCACTCCCAGACTTCACCATACATTTTTTTATGCAGATCGTTTAAGAATTTTATATCAAGCGGATTGCGTTTTTTAGTAAATGCCCATAATTCACCTTTAACGATATTTTGCTGTTCAGCCTGATTAAGTTCACCGCGCGTAGAGATATAAGACGGAATTAATCCCTCTTTTTCTTCTTCGGTTAAATCTGTTCCACCTTCTGATTCTTCAAATATATCGTCTAAATCATCATTCATTTTTTATGATCCCAAATAATTTTATGTTGGTCGCGCAAAATCTGCGCGGCTAAATTTTCAATTTCATCGCTCAATGCCCCCTGCCCTAAATTTTGAGCTTCAAGGCGCATCGTATGGTCAACTTTGCCTATAATTTCAGCAGCAATACGGCGCGCGCGGCTTTGTAGAATATCTTCGAAAGAGCTTTTGGGAACAAAAGAATAAACAAAAGCGCAATCAAGAGCTTCTGCCGCGCGGCGCAAACTGGCCAATGTTACGGTTTCATCAATTTCTGCTTTTTCCAAAACAGTGATTCTGGGCGGAGAAACATTCAGGCGCGCGGCCAGTTGCTTTGAAGACATCCCCAATGCTTCCTTGACGGCCTTGATCCACCCCTTATGCGGCCTTTGCATTTTTTGCAATGGCGGCAGGGACGAAATCTTGTTGTCTAATGCTTTTCGTGCTGTATTTTTATTCATTTAATTAACCTATAGATTAAATATCCCAGAAAAATATTAACTCATATATTAAATATTATCAAGAACAATTAACTTAAAGGTTAATTTTTGACTTTATCAATGCGATAGAAGCAGGGCTAACACCATATTTCGCGGCCAGCTCTTCCCATTTTGATAAAGCGCCCTGCGTTTGAGTGATGATCTCTTCAATGCGCTCATTACCAAGTTTGGCCTCTTGGCCAAGTTTGCGTAAATGATCCTGCCCCGGATTACGTCCCTCGCCCATTACAAGCGTGCTTTGTTCGCCGCGCGGCCCTGAAGAAAACGTCAAATCATAAGCGGGTGAGAGTTGCCAGCCGCCCTGTTCATCCATCAAAAAGCTGAAGTTTTTAGAATGGTCGTCGCGATTATGCGCGAGAACATTAAAAACGGCGCATTTGTACATTTTTTCAACTTCGCGCATATCCCGCGTTAAAGAGCTGGTTAAAGCCATCAGATCCTCATAGTCCAAAGATGGGGTTCTATAATCAGAATGCAGCAACCCGCAAGCCGTGTGCATATGCACTTTTTTACGCCCTATACGATCAAAGCGTTTTATTGCAAAAAATCCTGCGCCAGCTTTCGCATCAAATAGATGAACTTGCGGCATAGAAATACCGGCCTCCATAGCCATCAGCGCGTAAACATATTCAATCGCGCCAGCATCCAGCCCGTCCTGCGCATTAGGGAATTTCACCATCCACGGCTGATAACCTTTGGCAAGATCAGATACACCATGCACAATATTTTCAAAATTCTTATCAACCCCAATCAGTGCTTTAGGGCGCGCGCCGCCTGATGAGCCGTTTAACGCAATAAGTTCAGCGAGAACGTCAGTCGCCTCCCCTTCCAAAACATCCCGTGATTGGCGCGCCAGCACATCAAGGCTAATCGGCTCATTGCTGTTATCACCACTATGATCCGGTTCATAGACAAGCGCGCCTAAAGCACTCATTCCAACATGCGCCAATCTATCAAGCGGCGTAATATCCGAGGGTAAAATACCTTTAGACCGCGCCAAACGATCAAACAATAACCGCCCCCAACCATCAGGAAGACTGTCATTAAAAACCCCAGGCAACCCTTCAAACAAATGATAATCAAAACTGGTCACGCCTGATTGAAGCGGCAAGCGTAGCGGTGAAATTTCAATGCCACCAGCAATAAATGAGGGATCATATTCGAAGTATATTTTACGCTCCCGCATAGCCAGACGGCCAACAGGGATAGTTTTTTCACCGGAATTGAAACCGACTTTGATCTCTTTTACGTTTGTAATATCTTTCATTTTCGGCTCCCTCTTTGTCTTGTGGGCTTATTATCATCTTCAAGAACCTCATCAATCGAGGAAAAGCTTTGCTGCGAAAGCTCCAAAGCATCGAGCATGGGCTCAAGACCGCCCACCACCATTTGGAGTTTCAGGAAAGATTCCAAAGAAATCGCGCCTTTTTGCTCAAATTTTCGTAAAGTCGGTAATGGAACACCGGAACGCTCCGCAAGCCCTTCTTGCGTCAAATCCATGCCCAAGCGCCTTTGACGGACATTCTCAGCCAATTTTTTTTGCACTTTAGAAGGTGTTGTAAGTGATACCATTGTATTACATATCCCAATTTATGAGTGATTAGTAATATTATAGTATTATTTGTATAATTTATCAAACAATAATCACCACGCGCAGCGCATCGTAATGATGTGCTTTTTATAAGTGGCGGTGCTAGATATCAAAGCAAATCCATAGCTATTAGTTATTAACTGCTAACTAATAGCTATTAACCTCTACGCCCTCTTCCCTTATGCTTTTGTATCAGATTGTCTTGCTCTTCAATGTTTAATGAATCAAAAGCATGAAGCGCTGCACGTATAATGTCTGAACCAGAGGATACAGTTCCATGTTTATTGATCGAATGCTTAATTGCCTTATTTATGATTTCTTGATCAGATGGAAATAAAGAAAATGATTTAGTCGCTATCCGTTCTTTCTTTTTTACACCCTCCCTACTTTTGAAATTATTTTCTTCTGCTAAACGCCTAATTTTAGTTTCATCTATCTTTTTTAAATCTGGCGTCTTTGTGTCATTTGATTTGAAATCATCAAAGTTAATGTCTGAAAATGGATCTGATGAATTATCTATGTCACTCATGCGGCAATCTCCTCTGATGTCTTTTTAGACTTCTGTCCTTGGATTTTTTTCATCGCTTCTGCCGCAAAGTTTGCAGCATTACTTCTCGCTTTGTCCAAACCGCCAACTTGTAATGACGTTATTTGATTTAAAGTCAATTTATGATCAAAAATAGCCTTATACGCTTCTCTTTCGTGGATTTCCGTTAAAAAACTATCAATTTTATTTTTCTCCAGACTATTCACCATACGTTTTAAACCTTTCGAACGGATAGCCGGGCTCGTTCTGGTTAATAAAATAGAAACGGGGATTTGCCGTCCGGTCACATTACATTGTCTTCTCACGAGAGCTACAGCACGAGCAGCCTCTTCTGCGTCTAATGTAGAACGTTGTGATGGTATAATAACCAAATCTGCTTTTGAAATTGCATACGCTACGGCTAAGTTGGCCGTACCCTCTAAATCAACAACAACAATATCAGAAGTTTTGGCCGCCGCTTCAATATCCTCAATAATTGTTTCTTCACTATCATTTGAAGTCACTCTCAAGTTTTCAGCCTCTCCTCCTCCTTCACCCCATTTTGCGATTGGGTGATTAGGGTCTGCATCAATTACATGTGTTTTAAGACCACGATGTGCAAGTTCTGTTGCAAGCAGAAACGCTGATGTGGTTTTTCCTGCTCCTCCTTTTGAACTTGCGAAAACGATAACAGGCATATGGTTTCTCCATGTTGTTAGTTATTAACTAGTGTAATAGTAGTTAATAACTATGGTGATGTCTACGATAATATTTAAGCTCATAATCAACTTTCATTTTCTCTTTAAACAAGGCTATATCTCCTATTTCAGGCGCAAATCCAAGTAATTTAAATCCGCTCTGACATTAAGCTCTCCCTCTTGTTTGGCTGCTCTCGGCTTGCTCGTTGTCATTATCGCGGCGCAGCTTGCCCATGACAGACTTGTGAAGCTTCAATTCGCCTGATTTTGCACGGTTTACCATCGCATTGAAGTAAGCACCGGGCTTCATCACGCGGTTTTCTTCGCGTAAATTCGCCTGATCTGTCAAAATGACACACACAGCGGCACCGATACGGCTCAAGGTCATGCACGCATGTCCCCATGAGCTTTGGGAAATCCCAAGTTTTCTGTTTAAACGATAGGCTGCTTCAACAAAATCATTGGCGTTCATAGGCCGCGGCTCCATTGGAAGCTCTGCCTTTAAGCGCTCACTTGAAATATTGAGGAGTTGTTTAAGGGTTACATGCTGAAGACCTGTTGAAAGAATGGTAGACTGTTCGTCTGATGATTCCTCTTTTTGCTCCGATCTTTTGCTCCCCTCTCCTTTTGAACCGATGTCTGATTGACGCTGTGGATTCTCGGCTACTTCCTCCTGAAGGAAACTGGGCGAAGTCCTACTAGTACTTAATTTATTAAGTTGTTTTTTATTTGTATATTTGTAGTGAACGTCATTTGAATCGCCCTTGGGTGAATCTTTCTCCGTAATTGTATCGTTTTCTAGGCATTTTAAGCCCGCCTGATCGTGCTGCGATGCTTTTGCATTCAATATCTCATAAAGATCCTTATGCTTACCAAGAAGCTCTCTCAAGGCAATTAAATCCATATAGGTACGAATAGAGATCGCAATTTGCTCATAGCGGCCGGAAAAATCGACGAAATCAGCTTCATCAAGTGTGAATTCCTCACCAGACTCCCCTGCCCCGCTTTCTGCTTCTAACAATATGCTGCGAATTTGACGACGATACCATGAAATCTGGCGTTTTGTTTCCATCCATGCCTTATCATAGAGCTGCTTTTCATGCAGCTTGTCCTGCAATTCGGCTTTCAAGTAAGCCAGAGGCGTTAATTCTGCGCCGAAAGCGAACATGATTTGTCCTGTTTCTGGGCATCTTTGGCCGAAACGTCTATGATTACCGCTGTCATGCCATGTTAAGGCACCAACCTCAAAGAGCTGTTTTTCAAGGATTTGGATTTGGCGTTCAGATACGCCCATATCTAAAGCTGTTCTGGCAAGAGATTGATAAACGATCGGGCGACTCCCCTCCTCCCAGTCAATATCGCGCGTAAAGCTCATATAGTAATCAAGCAGCGCAATCATGCGCGGTGAAAATCCGGCCTTCTTCCCTGCCCTTTTCACGAGCAGAAGAAGATCATAACGATTGACGTTTTCTTCCAACCCTTCGAAATCTTCGCATTGTTCAAGTGAGTGTCTTAATTTGGGAGAAGCTATGCGCCCTCCTCCAGGCGTCGTCATTTCTGGTAAAATATGTGTTTGCATGTTTTTTATCGCGAAGTCTGTAAATCACTGTGGATAAGGCTGCAGAAAAGGGTTTGCGGAAGTCACTTAAGACTTGCAACCGATTCGGGAACGCGATACCATTATTGAAAGATTTAGATGAGGGTATCGCCTTCAAAGTTTAAAAACCGCCGCGCCAACGGCGGTTTTTCCTTATCTGGGATGGTTTAAAAGACTGTTGGTGCGCTCCTTCGAGGTTTGTTGTGGTTAAGTGAAGATATTTGATTCCCCAAGGAAGGGAATCGGAATACCTTAAAGCTATCAGAAACGTGTTACTTTCGCAACCGACACATTTGACACTGAATAAACGTCAATACGTAACCTCCGAATAGGTAACTACAGGCTTATAGCCGTGTATAGGACTTCGTAACGTAACTGACATATACACATGTAACACTTATTTACATTGTTAGAATGTCTAATTACGTCATAATGTGTATAGTTACGTCACCTTTGACGCTTCTGACGTTAATAAACAGGGTGACACAATGGACATTCTTTGCTATTTTTAGGCGTGTCAGAAGTGTTTAAAACTGTAAGGAGTGTCAAATGTCACAAGTGAGCATCACAGAAGCAGCTAAGATGGCAGGTGTCAGCAGGGCCACAATATATAATGATATTGATTCTGGCACCCTGTCCTTTGAAACTGGGCCTAAAGAAAAAAAGATGATAAACGTCGCTGAACTACAGCGCGTCTATAAAACACTCAAATCACCTAATGAAACTGACGAGTCTAAGGATGTTGAAAAACGTCAAGATCGTCAGAATGACGTAACCAACGGGGCAGGGGGGCAATTTGCTGTTCTTCAAGAGCGTTTAAAAGCTCAAGAAAAACAAAACGAGCATTTAGAGGAGCTATTGAAAAAAGAACAGGACGAGCGCAAACGCGAACGTGAAACCGCCAAACAATTTGAAGATTACATGAAAGAACAGCTCTCCAATCAAGGCGACAGTATTAAGAACTTTACGCGGCTACTTGAAGATCAGCGCGGAGCAAAATCAAATGACGATCAGGACGAGTTGAAAGAAACCGTTTTAGCGCTCAAAAAAGAGTTAGACGACCAAAAAGAAGACACACGCAAGAAAGAAGAAGCGCGCCGTCAGGCGCTCAAAAAACGCCAAGAGCTTGAAAAGAAAGAAGCCGAAGAAGAAGAGGCTGAAAAAAATAAGTCATTTTTCAAAAAATTATTTGGATAATCTGGAGTAGAGGAGGGGGCTTATTTTTTTCTCTTCCATATCCAGGGCATTTCAAAATCCATAGACCAAAGGCCGCGCTGTTCATTCTTCGCGGCTTTTTGCTGTTCGCTATACGCACCTTTGCTGTATCTCGGATAATCAAAAGCAAAGCCGGCACTAACCATTAATGCGGCCACGTCTTCGCCATGAACATAACAACGCGCTACAATGCGTTTATAACGGTCGGTATTCACGCGCTCACATTGTAACTGTGCGCCTTTGGTTAAATTTACAAGCCTTTGACGGGCATATTTTCCACAAGGGACATTCGAGCCACTTTTGATACAGGTTTGATGATACTCTGGGGCATCAATCCCCCATAAGCGAACCTCTTGGCCGTCAATGGCAAAGCTATCACCATCCCGAATGAATAAATCATCGGCGAGGGCAGATACAGTATTTGTGCTTAAGGAGTGAGGTTGGTTGTTCTCCATGTTAAAAAGAAAGTGAACATCAACCTTTAAAACAATGGAGAACACCCATGAAATATTATGTCGGATTAGACGTCTCAGTAAAAGAAACTTCTGTATGTATTGTAAATCAGGATGGCGATATGATTGCAGAAAAATCAATTTTATCCGAACCTGAAAGTCTCGCTCAATATTTAGAATCTCATGCAATCAAATATGAACGCGTAGGGATTGAGGCAGGATGTATAACGCCTTGGCTTTATCACGAATTGACAGCGATCGGATTACCCATGATCTGCATTGAAACACGCCACGCAAAAGCGGCGATGTCTGCACAGAACATAAAAACTGATAAAAATGATGCTCGTGGCATTGCTCACATAATGCGTACTGGATGGTATAAGACCGTACATGTGAAAAGTGACGAAAGCCAAAAAATACGCGTTCTTCTAAACAATCGTAAATGCTTGCAAAACAAGGCTATTGATGTCGAAGCTCAAATCAGAGGAACATTAAAGGTTTTCGGACATAAGGTTGGGCGCATTTCAATAAAGGCTTTTGAGCACAGAGTGAGAGATCTCATTGGAGATAGTGACGAACTCATACTTTATATTGAACCGCTCTTAATCGTACGCGGACAGTTAAGAACACAATTTCAGAAATTGGATAACATGATAATGCAAATAGCTAAAAATGATATGGTTTGTGAACAATTTATGAGCATTCCGGGAGTAGGGGCTCTAACAGCTTTGACATTCAAGGCCGCCATTGATAGCCCTAAACGCTTTTCAAAATCAAAAAATGTAGGCGTCCATTTAGGATTAACGCCGCGCAAGTATGCTTCCGGTGAAATTGATTATAGTGGAAGAATTACAAAATGCGGAGATGCAGGCGCACGATACCATCTTTATATCGCTGCACAGCATCTCATCAATAAAGTTAAAAAATGCTGCCCCCTTAAAGAATGGGGAATTCGTATCGCAAAAAGATCATCGCCACAAAAAGCCTATGTTGCCGTCGCCAGAAAGCTGTCTGTCATAATGCATCGTATGTGGGTGGATGGGACATATTATGAACATGCGTAAGCAAAATACGAAACAGCAAGTCTTATAAAAGAATTCCTGAAAGGGGAATAATGTCCGGTTAGGACGATAATGAGATGAATATGTGGCCTCCCTTGTGACTTAGATTACGCAGGGCAGATTATATCTCTCGTTTTTGTTTGTAAGGTATCATGAGACAGTCTTTAAGCTGATCTCGTAGAGAAGGATAATCCTGACCAGATATTAAGAAAACGCATGGAGTAAGAATATGCCCAGTTGACAAGCACAAATAGAGAAGGGGAGGCGGCCAATACCGCGCATGTAATGATTAAGCATAATCTCATGTCTTAATATTCCTCATTTTTCAAAAAATCTCTATTACAAATATTCAAATTACTTGGATAGAGGAGGGGGCGGCTATGCCGCCTCCCGCATTTCAGAACTGCTATAAAGAAAATCAACGGCTTTTTGCGCGTGAGACGCCGCCGAAAAAATGAATTTCTTGTCGTCTTTAAGCGCTTTGAGCCAGCACGCAATATATTGGGCATGATCGGCGCGTGGCAGGGCTTCAACGCCTGTTGAAGCACAAGCCATAGCTGCGCCCAATTCGGCTACTAATTCCTCAAAAGCATAATCTGACTTATTAAATTTTTCAGATGGAAAACGATCAAGGCGGTGCTTTGCGCCTGTCCAGTGGGTTAATTCATGGAGTAGGGTGCTGTAATAGTTTTCCGTGGCCGTAGAGTCAGCGGTATCTTTAAAACGCTCTGGGGAGGGCATATTAATAAAATCGCCAGAAGGGGAATAATAAGCCTTAATTTCACCATGACGTATATCAGCGCCACTAGCATCAATCAACGCATCTGCCGCGCCTATTGAGGCAATCTCAGAGGGCTTAAAATCCGCGTCTAGCGCAAACCCTTCCACCTGATCGGCATTGAATACGCGTGACCAACGCGCAAACATGCGCTGTGATTGTTCTTCATTATCATGGCTTGGCTCTTGTTGGAGCATTTTCCAAAAAACGATTTGAGCGGATTTTTCGCCTTTTTTGACCTGTGCGCCACGTTCTTGCCATTGCTTATATGTTGCCCAGATTCCAGATTGGTAGCCTTCACTCATTTGATAAGCCCAGAGCAGGGGAACATTAACGCCTTTATATCGTTTCGCCGTTAAAGCATTTTCTGGCAACTGTGTAACCCCATGCCACGGCAATTCAAATTTTCCATTAAGCCCTGCTTCAAGTGCATCTATAATTCTATTTGTAACATCTTGGTAAACATCGTTCTTATTCATTTCACTAATCCTTTAATGAGAGTTGGGTTGCGTCATGCAACCTTGTCTCCGGCGAGGATCGGGTAGCAAAGGTCAAGCGATGAAGGTTTTGGAGAAAACCCTTGTCGAAAAAATCGGCGAAATATTCTTGTCCTTTTCAAACGCAGAGCTGAAAAAGCAGGAATATGTTCGATCTAATTTTTGGATTAAGCGCTTGACCTGCGCGAGGCTGAAAGCCTTAGAATAATTTAAACTGTCAAATTATAAATCGTAGATAACACACTGAATTTAATATAAAAGATATATGCTAGACTTACAAAACTACTCGTATCGTTTTTAACTAGCGAACATTGCTAATGTTTTACTTTAAGTGAGGGTTTTGCTCTTGGTCTAGGATGTTTTATTCAGACGGGAATTTTAACGAGTAGGGCAGATAACAACTTTATCCACAATTTCAGTGGATGGAATTGTGGATAGAATAATTAGTTCTGAAAACTATATAACGATCTTATTTGTTTTTATTCTTTACCGCATCAGCCGGCATTGGTACGCGCGCACTAAAGCCCCAAGTATCATCAAACTCTGCACGTTTTTCCAAAAGATCTGGTTGTGGGGTAGGGGGCTTTATATGCGGTAGCGGCTTTTTCTTGGTCTTATTGCCACCCTTATCCAGTCTTGGAATTGAGAGTTTTGATTTCTGGTATTGGATTAGAAGGTTATTATCGTCTGTACAGACAACAAGTTCGGCCTCTACAGGATACGTGCTTGTGATCTTCAAAAGCTGCCGACCATCAACTTCAATTCCTGCATCGAAAATACCGTCAAATGCTATGTCCATGCCCTTTTTGTGGAAAGCCGCATCAGTGACAGTAATATGACCTTCCGTTTGCTCTTCGATAAGCAGTGGAAATGGTGCCTTTCGTTTCTTATTTATTCTTCCGGCTGAAAATTTAACAGCAGCGGCAAACTCTCCAGCATTAACTTTTATCACTGAGGCCATTATTATTGTGTCTTTTCATTTACATAGATAGCATCACCTTGCAGTGTTTGGTATTCGTCTGTTCCCGAATAGAAAAACCCACCGCCGTTAGTAGAGGGCGTATAACTACTATAGCTATCATGCTTCTCTCCCATCCCACTGAGAATGACGCCATTAGCTCCTATTTTAGCGGCTTGCTTTTTAAGTTCTTCTACAGCGCGATCCAGAGCATCTTGTTGTGAGAGAACCTCTACTGCTTCAGATTTTACAATACCAATATTTTCAAAATTTGTTTTAGGCGCGTGGCGATACACTGTTACCAAAGAAGGGTCTATAGGATTACGTCTCTCGCCCGTAACCAATGCCGATCCCGTGGCGCACCCAACGAGAATTAGCGTTAGCATCAAAATAGAGAATTGTCGTAAAATCATAACATCACCTTCATTTTCCTTAAACTAGACACAGTTTATTACAAACTGACCGCTTGCAAAACATAATCTTGAAGGTTGCGTCATTTTAATTAATCACATCCCTTAAGACTCGCAGCAGTAAAAACATCGCATAGGTGTCTTGTTTACAGTATTCAGTAAGGTTATCCCATAGCGTAGGTAATTCGCTCTCAGGTAAACTTCCATTGATGAATGCTCCGTACTGGCGCATGGCTTCGCCGCCATGACCAATCTCAAGATCATCATAACTCAAATCCGTAAAAGCAGGCAAAACCGCTTTAATTGAAGCAGAGCTGTTCTGGCTTGGATTATAAAGCCACAGTGCTTTCGGACATTGCAGCCCTCTCACATATTGAGATTTTGATATTTTATGTGACGTCATAGTAATCGCTTATTGTCATGTTCTTAAAAATGGCTTATTTTCTCATTTATACATTCTTCTAGATAATGAGGGAATAGTGAAAACCGACATTTTAACAGTGAAAGAGCTTTCGGAATACCTCAAGCTCAATGAAAAAACTGCTTATCGGCTCGCAGCCAAGGGAGAAATCCCTGGCTTTAAGGTTGGTGGAAGTTGGCGTTTTAACAAGGCAGATATAGACAACTGGATACAACAGCAAAAAGCCGTATCCAACAAAAATAGAGAAAAGAGTTAGATTTGAACGCCGTAGAGATCGAAGAGGCAATATCACTTTTAGCGGAACAATCATTTGATCCGGCTGAATTTCCGTATGCGTTTTTAGAAGCCTTTGGCAACAAAACTACGACAATCAAACAATTAAGAAAAGGCACTAGCAATAAATCCGATATAGAAGGCGGTGTGCTACAGCGTAACAATATTCACATGGCTGTTTGTGCAGAGGGCAGGGTAGAAGAAACGCTCCAAAAACTTAAAGACAGCCCCCCAACAGCAAAATCCAAGGCTAAATTTATTCTAGCCACTGATGGTAAAGATTTTCAGGCTGAGGACGTAAATAGCGGCGAAACCGTTGCCTGCGACTATTCTAACTTTCATAATCACTTCGGCTTTTTCCTCCCTTTAGCTGGCATCAGCACCGTAAAACAAATACGTGAAAATTCCTTTGATATTAAGGCCACAAGCCGCCTGAACAAGCTTTACATCGAACTGCTGCAACATAATCCCGAATGGGCATCAGAAGAGCGTCGTCATGACATGAATCATTTCTTGGCGCGGTTGATTTTCTGCTTCTTTGCCGAAGATACCGATATTTTTAACGGCGATAATCTATTTACCGCCACCGTTGAAAAAATGAGTAACGGCAATGTAGAAAACACCCATGAGATCATAGGTGAAATTTTCCGCGCAATGGATACTAAACAGCCAGAACGCGCGGAAAAGAACATCAAGAACTGGGCAAATGACTTCCCATACGTAAACGGAGAATTGTTTTCCGGCTCAACAGAAACACCAAAATTTACCAAAATCGCTCGCTCTTACCTGATTCATGTAGGCAATCTGGACTGGAAACAAATCAATCCTGACATTTTTGGCTCAATGATACAGGCCGTGGCAGATGATGAGGAACGCGGCGCATTGGGGATGCACTATACTTCCGTGCCAAATATATTAAAGGTGCTTAACCCGTTATTCCTTGATGACCTTCGCGAAAAGCTTGAAGAAGCTGGTGACAGCAAGATTAAGCTTCTTAATCTGCGAAAACGAATAGCGCGTATTCGTGTTTTCGATCCAGCTTGTGGGTCTGGTAACTTTCTTGTTATCGCCTATAAGCAAATGCGGGAAATCGAGCATGAAATCAATAAACGGCGCGGCGAAACTGGCCAATCCAGTGAAATTCCACTTACAAATTACCGAGGGATAGAGTTGCGGGATTTTTCAGCAGAAGTAGCGCGATTAGCTCTTATTATTGCTGAGTATCAATGTGACGTTCTCTATCGTGGCCAACAACTTGCCTTGGCCGAATTTCTACCTCTAAATGCTGAAAATTGGATTACACAGGGAAACGCTTTACGAATAGATTGGCTATCAGTATGTCCTCCGACAGGCACAAGCGTAAAGCTACATGGTGATGACTTATTTAATACGCCACTCGATCAGTCTGAAATAGACTTTGAGAATGAGGGCGGTGAAACCTATATCTGTGGAAACCCTCCATATTTAGGGTCTACATGGCAATCCAAAGAACAAAAATCCGATCTGGAAGCAATTTTTAAAGATCATACAAAAACATGGAAGTCATTGGATTATGTAGCGGGTTGGTTTATGAAAGCCGCCGAATACGGCAGACATACAAATGCAGCAGCGGCCTTTGTGTCAACTAATTCAATATGCCAAGGCCAACAAGTGCCTATCCTTTGGCCTTTGATTTTTAAAACCGACCATGAAATTTCATTTGCACATACTTCCTTCAAATGGGCAAATCTAGCGAGCTATAACGCCGGTGTCACTGTTGTAATTGTCGGAATATCAAACCAAGCAGGAAAAACAAGACGATTGTTCTCAATAGGCGAGGATGAAAATACGATTGAAAAAAGAGCTGAAAATATAAATGCCTATTTAGCAGTCGGCGCAAACATTATAGTGAGCAAGGAATCAAAGCCATTAAATAATTTAACCTCCATGGATTTTGGAAGTAAGCCTGTAGATGGAGGCAATCTATTTTTAAATCTAACTGAAAAAAAGAGTCTAATTTTTAAGCATAAAGAGGCTAAAAAATATATTCATTCTTATTCAAACTCCGAAGAATTCATAAATGGCAAACAACGATTTTGTCTTTGGATTAATGATAATGATTATGAAACGGCAAAAGAATTACCAGAAATAGGGCAACGCCTGAACGCTGTTAAAAAAATGCGAGAAGAGAGTTCAAAAGTTCAAACTCAAAATATGGCTGCTTGTCCTCACAAGTTTGGTGAAGTCAGACATCGTGATAGTTCCTATACAATGGTTGTTCCTCGTGTAAGTTCTGAAAATCGTGATTTTCTTCCTGTAGGCTTAGTCAAAGGAGGGACGATTGTCGGCGACCGGAATTTTGCGCTTTACGATGCGCCGCTTTGGAATATGGCGTTAATTGCTTCACGCCTACACTGGGTTTGGATCGGTACAGTATGCGTTCGCATGAGAACGGACTTTTCTTATTCCAACACGCTTGGCTGGAACACGTTTCCCGTTCCGCCGCTTACTGAAAAAAACAAAGAAGACTTAACTGCTTGCGCCGAAGAAATCCTGATAGCGCGGGAACGGCATTTTCCGGCCACCATTGCCGACCTTTATAATCCAGACAATATGCCGGAAGATTTACGCCGCGCCCATGATCGTAACGATGAAGTGTTAGAACGTATCTATATCGGCCGCCGCTTTAAAAATGACACCGAACGCCTCGAAAAACTCTTCGATCTCTACACTCAAATGACAACCAAGGGGAGGGTAGCATGAGGTTTGCATTAGTAGATAATAGGAAAGTTGCACCACAACCAAAGATGCAAGGAACTTGCCCTCATTGCGGTGAGGTTATGATCTCAAAATGTGGAAGAACCAAAGTTTGGCATTGGGCGCATAAGTCACGAGAAGTATGTGATCCATGGTGGGAAAATGAAACAGAATGGCATCGAAATTGGAAAAACCAATTTCCTGTAGAATGGCAAGAAATTTCAGCCATTGATGAGCTTACTGGAGAGCGCCATATAGCAGATGTTAAAACACCAGATGCCTTTACTGTAGAATTTCAACACTCTCCGATGCCCCCAGAAGAAATGATCGCACGAGAATCTTTCTACGGAAATATGATATGGATAATTGATGGTTTAAGAAATGACCTAGATGTTAGCTATTTCAATATGGGTTTAAGCAGAGAACCCGTTAATGTCGATGGACCGCAAGCCCACGCGTTTGAGTGGTGGGGAAGAAGCCGTTTGATGCATAATTGGTCAGAAGCTAAGTCGAGAGTCTTTCTTGATTTTGGAGATGAATTTTATAATGGCAAGCCCATGCTGTGGGTACTGATATGTTTTGATAAAACAACAAAACAGGGTGTTGTAGGCCCATACCCTAAAGCTCTGCTGATTGAAAATATTGTAAACAACAAATGGTGCGACATACCATCCATAACTGAATAAATAGAAAGCTGTAGGAATTATCATGACCGAAAATAAAAGCATACCATCCGTTACTGTAAATTATAAAAGTACAGGCAGCTCCACTTCATCTAACGAGCTAGGTATGCGCCCAATGCAAGAACGCGCCTATGAAAAGCGCGGTGAACAATATTTGCTTATTAAATCGCCGCCAGCATCGGGGAAGAGTAGGGCGCTCATGTTCATCGCTCTTGATAAGCTTGAAAATCAAGGCGTGAAGCAAGCCATTATTGCCGTACCAGAGAAATCTATCGGTTCGAGTTTTGCCGATGAACCTCTTACAGGCTTCGGCTTTTATTATGATTGGCATGTAGAACCAAAATGGAATCTATGCAACGCCCCTGGGGAGGATGGCAGGAAGATAAATTCAGTTAAATCCTTCCTTGAAAGCGAAGATAAAATTCTTGTCTGCACACACGCAACTTTTCGCTTTGCCATAGAGCGTTTTGGGGTTGAAGCCTTTGACGACCGTTTAATAGCTATAGATGAGTTCCACCATGTCAGTGCTGAAGAGGATAATGTCCTTGGTTCACAGCTTAAACAACTCGTTTCCCGAGACAAAGTGCATGTTGTGGCCATGACGGGCTCATATTTTCGCGGTGATGCTAACCCTGTTTTAGCGCCTGATGATGAAGCCAAATTTGATACTGTCACATACACTTACTATGAACAGCTTAACGGCTATGAATATCTGAAAACGCTTAATATTGGCTATTACTTCTATAGCGAGGCATATGCCGATGAAATTTTAAATGTTCTTGATCCGAATGAAAAAACGATCATTCATATACCAAACGTCAATTCCCGCGAAAGTATGGGCGACAAAATCAAAGAAGTTGAACATATCATTGAAGAACTAGGCGACTGGCAAGGGATCGATCCGGACACTGGCTTTCATTTAGTGAAAACATCAGAGGGGAAAACCATACGAATTGCTGATTTGGTTGATGATGATAAATCAAAGCGCGACAAGGTTTCCGCTTCCTTAAAACGTCCAGAGGCTAAAAAGAACCGTGACCACGTTGATATTATCATCGCGCTTGGCATGGCAAAAGAGGGTTTTGACTGGATTTGGTGCGAACATGCACTCACCGTAGGTTATCGTTCTAGCCTGACGGAAATAGTACAAATTATTGGGCGTGCCACAAGAGACGCACCTGCAAAAACCCATGCTCGTTTCACAAATCTGATTGCTGAACCGGACGCTGCGGAAGACGCCGTTACTGACGCTGTAAACGATACCCTTAAAGCAATTTCAGCCAGCTTGTTGATGGAACAAGTGCTTGCACCAAAATTCAATTTTGTGCCTAAAAACCCACAAAATACCGCAGACCCAGATTTTGATTACGGGGAAGGGGGCTATAATCCAGATAAGTGTAATGTCGGTTTTAACGATCAAAGCGGTCAATTTCAGATCGAGATAAAAGGTCTAACAGAACCAAAGAGTGAAAACGCACAACGTATTTGCCAAGAAGATTTAAACGAGGTTATTGCGGCTTTCGCTCAAGACAAGCAAGCGATCGAGCGCGGCCTGTTTGATGAAGAAATGGTGCCAGAGGAGCTGACGCAAGTTCGAATGGGGAAAATAATCAAAGATAAATACCCTGAACTGGATGATGAAGATCAAGAATCTGTACGGCAACATGCTATAGCAGCGCTGAACTTCACGCAAAAAGCAAAAGAAACACTTAACAACGATGATGAATTAGGAGGGCGTGGTAATACAGCTTTGATTGATGGCGTTCGTAAATTTACAATGGATGTCCGTGATTTGGATGTTGATTGGATAGACAGCATTAACCCATTCAGCGAGGCATACTCAATTCTCTCCAAAGCTATGACTGAGCAAAGCTTAAAAGCAATGGCAGAGGTCATATCAGCCAGAAAACCTAATATATCAGCGGATGAAGCGCGCGAATTAGCAAAACGGGGGCTAAAGTTCAAACAAGAGCGTGGCAGGTTGCCTGATATTAAATCTGCTGATCCTTGGGAACAACGTATGGCGCAGGGCATTGCCTTCCTAGCACGCATGAAAGCAGAGGCCGCTAATGGCTAAAAAACAAGCTTTTACAGATGATGATAATGCACTTTTGGAAGAATTAGGCATAGAAACCGAAATTAAGAAAGCGGTTGCTCATACACCAAAAGAGGAGCGGATCATTTCCGGTTTTGAAGAAATACAAAAATTTATCGAGGATAATGGACGATTGCCTGAACATGGCGAAGATAAGGACATATTTGAACGTCTTTACGCGGTTAGGCTCGATCAAATTCGCAAGCAAGAAGAAAGCCTAACTCTTCTTAAAAATATTGATTCCCAAAACCTTTTGGATGGAAGCTACGAAGCGGCTGTAGATGTCCCAGATGATATTGACGATGATGAACTTCTAGCGCAGCTCGGTGTTGATATTGAGAGTGACAACTCCATTACAACATTAACGCATGTTAAGCCTCGCGCTGAGATAAGGGCTGCGGAAGAAATTGCCAATCGTACCCCTTGCGAAGATTTTGAGAAATTCAAACCAGTCTTTCAAGCCGTTCAAAAAGAATTGGATATGGGCGTTAGGATTTCTCGAATAATTCGTAAAGATGCCGGCTTTTTAAAAACAGATATTAAGCAGAGAGAATTTTTCATTCTAGGCGGCCAAACTCTATATATTGCTGAGGTTGGCGAAACTATAAAAGCGCCTAACGGCCAAACAGACGCACGATTACGCGTCATTTATTCAAATGGTACTGAAAGTGATATTCTGCTTCGTTCGCTTCAACGCGCCATTTATAAAGATGAAGCGAGCAGGCATATTACAAACCCCACGGCTGGGCCTTTATTTTCCGACAAAGATAGTGAAGGTGATTTAGAAAGCGGCACTATCTATGTGCTTCGAAGCCTTTCAGATCACCCAACAGTCATAGAAAACAGAGACATTGTTCATAAAATCGGGGTTACTGGTGGTGATGTTGAAAAACGTATTACCAACGCTAAAAATGACCCAACTTTCCTCATGGCCGGTGTAGAAATCATTGCCACATACAAGCTGGCAAATATCAGCCGCACAAAACTTGAAAAAATCATTCATAAGTTCTTCAATGCTGCAAAGCTAGATATTGAAATCATAGACCGATTTGGAAAGCCTGTTACAGCTAGAGAATGGTTCTTAGTGCCAGTGTTCGTCATTGACGAAATGGTAGAAAAAATTAGAGATGGTAGCATAAGCGAATATTATTATGACCCTAAATCTGCGTCATTAAAGAAAATGGCGGGTCTAAACTAATGGGATTACTACAGAACGCAATTTACTCAATAGAAGTTGGTATTGAGGACTATCAGGAAGGTGAAGACAAAAGAAATGTATCTGCTGTTCGAAACGTATATGCAGGCATCCTTCTTCTCCTAAAAGAAAAGCTAGTACGCCTTTCACCTGAATATGACCCCGACCTTCTTATAAAAAAGCGTTTAATTCCACAAAAGAACAAAGCTGGTGACGTCGAATTTATTGGAGCCGGAAAAACAACAGTAAACCTCAAAGAGATAGAAGTTAGGTTTAAGAATCTAGGGGTAAGCGTAGACTGGAGCCGACTTTACGAAATAAGCCGCCTGCGAAATGAACTTGAGCACTATTACACAGATAAATCTCCTGGGCTGGTACGAGAAACTCTAGCCAAATCATTTCTTATCATAAGAGATTTTTTAACAAACGAACTAGACGAAAGCCCCGTCTCTATAATCGATCGCGATCTATGGCCTGCGTTCTTAGAGATTGAAGAAGTGTTTTTTGCAGAAGAAAAAGTATGTAAAGAGTCATTTAAAGGTTTTAACTGGAAGTATGAAACAATAAATCAAGCGGTAAAGCATGCTAAATGTTATTTCTGCGAGTCCTCACTTGTACAACTTATTGAGCATGAGCCATACGACGATAAACCAGCAGGCAAGCCTCTTTTCAAAGAGTTTCTTACAAAAATGCAATGTAACTCTTGTGGGGAGCCTATTGATTACTGGCCAGATTTCTTTGAAAAATGCGTAGAAGAGCTTTTGTACACTGATTCATATATCGCCGCTACTGAAGGAGGCATCCCTCCCTACGATTCCTGCCCTGAATGCGGAAAAAATACATTTATATTTGAAGAGGGGTGCTGTGTTGCCTGTGATTATAAACCTGAGCATGAGGGGTGCGCTCGCTGTAGTAATCACATAGGCCTTGATGAACAAGATTTGAACGGATTGTGTTCTTACTGCGCTAACCTAGCTGAAAAAATCAGGAGAGAATAAATGCCAACTCAGCCTGTAGCTATAACACCACCGCATACGGCCATAACTTCTTGGAGCGGTTTTATATACCAGGGCAAGGTTGCCCTGTATCACGTCCTTTGTTTACTAGAAATGCGACAAGAGTGTGAGGGATACAAATTACAGCTAGATAGCCTAGAAGATTTTGCAATTTTAGACGCTCATTCAAACCCAGTGTCTTTGCATCAAGTGAAAGCTAAAAAAACTCAATATTATAACGATTACCAAGCTGACATTATCAAAACGAAAGTAAAAGCAGCCTATTGCAATTCTGACCAAGCCTTCTTTCATACAGCCAGAGAAATTACTGATAAAACTCCAACAGAAATTGCTTCAGATGAAGAACCTGTAAAGCTGTATGAATATGATGGCAAATTCTATTGTGGAGTCGACGAAATAGATAGCCAGATTGAAGGACAATTAAAAAAACTATGGGAAGGACAAAGTTTTAAGGAAGCTGATAGCTATACTAGAATAGCTCGTCAGCATTTTGATCAAATAATATTCAAACAAGTTTTAGCTATCCATGGAATAGTTCACGAAGGCACTCAAAGTGATACGGCAGCGGCATTTAATGAAACCATAGATTTTGATAAATTCATTAAGCTTATAGACCATCACAATTTGATGACAATAGGCCAAAGTGAAGAATATTGGCTCTATATTCTTCTAAATGACATGCATCAATATTACCAAGAATACTGCATTAGTGAAGAGGGTAGCTTCGAAGAAGGCGAAGCAGAAAAACTGGCCAATTATATGTATGCTATAAGCAAACTAAACGAAAAAGAAATACTGCTCTTTATTAGAAGCATTACTCCACACCGAAAAGGAACCTTAAATTCTCTATCAGAATATAAGGACGAAACGTTTAACCGAGACGACTTTCACTTTGCTTTCTTAAAAATTCTAAAAACGCTTAAAAAAACGGAGATGAATAAAGGTAATTTATTGCAATGGTTGAAATTAGGCGACTTCTTTTTTCCTACAGCTATCTCATCACCGCCAAGCGCCACTACAAATGTCTGTATGAAAATCGTAAAGAATTTTAAGAACACTGATTTAGAAGTTTTATATGAAAGGTCTAAATTGATAACCTCTGATATTGATGAACCCTCAATTTACGATGCCGTTTCTCATATTATCGGCACTGAGGGTATGGACGACATAGAAAGCAGTGAATACAATATTCTAAATTTAAAAAAAGTAGCACTTATATCTTTAGATAAAGCAAAAGATGAAATTAATGATTGATCTTATAAAAAATATTTTTACTAGCTACGGCTACACAAATACTGGATTAGACTCTCCAGATTTAACTTTGTACTCAAGTTCAGGTGATAGAGAGGAATATTGGCTGGTAACTCGAATTAATTCCGAGACTGACGCCTTACAAGAACAGCAAAACTTTTTTGATCGATGTGCCACACACATTGATAGTCCTACCTTAGAGAAAAATGTATCACTTTTGATGGTTTGGGAAACATCTGGTCACCTTCCACTAGAGGACCTTAAGAGAAAGATCATGCAAATAGAAGAAGACGCATATTTCTTTAAAAAATATGTTTTGCATTATGCGCCGCAACAAAAAGTAGCTCTGCAGCAAGAGCTAGGAGAAGAAAACAGCTTAAAAGATTTTCTATCCGAAAAAATAGTCAACCAGGACATATTTAAAAGATACAAAAATGAAAAATTAGAGAATAGCCATACAATGACTTGGGAATCTCTAATATATCGAATGGCGATTAAAATCCCTTTCATAAACGTAAAAATTGAATCTAAAGATGATTTAGGTTCCCTAAAGAGAGAAAACCAAGAGGCAATTGATGAAAAAGAGGCGCATATAATTGAGATAAATGAAAAGCTCTTCTCTTTGAGAAAGCAAGATTACCTTTTTGACGCTGAGACCGCACCAGAGGAGTTATTGGATGCTCTAGAGGAGGAACTAAATGAAAATCAGAATTAAGCGCATAAAAGTTGAGGGGTTTAAGTGCTTTCAGAGTTTTTCAAGAAACTTTTACAGCGAAAACATAATAATATTCGATGGGCCAAATGGATTTGGCAAAACATCTTTTTACGACGCAATTGAATTTCTTTTCACCGGCCAAGTTCGACGCTATGAAGAATTAGTGACAAGCATTGTTGATAAAAGAAGCAATAGCCAAGACGGAAGCCCACTCTTAAATAAAGACTATGATGGGGAGGGCTTAAGTATTAAAGCTGAATTAGAGGTTAATGGAGAGACCGTCTTTTTAATGAGAAAAGAAAGTGCAGTCACTTTAAGGTCACAACAAAAAATAAGTTCTACAAAACTCCCATTGTACCGACTGAAAAGCTTCGAAGATAACAATCCACCACGCGAAGAAAACGAGACAGAATACTTACAAGGTCTTTTTGGAAAAGATTACATCGAAAATTTTGAATATCTCAATTATATAGAGCAACAAGAAAATATATATCTACTCAAACAACCTGACAAAGGTCGTGCCACTGCAATTGCTCATCTCTTTAAAACTTCAGAGTTTCAAAATAAAATCCAACTGATTACCGATGCAAAGAAAAAGCTTAAAAAGCTCTGTGATGCTGATAAAAAAAGGCAATTAGAATCACAAAAGCAAGATCTTGATGAACAAGAAAAACGTTTTAATGAAAGTGAAATAAATCAAGCAGATTACACGCGTTTGATCAATTGGAAAGAAATAGTATGGGACAAAAAACAAATCGACGTTCCAATATCTAGCTTTGTAGAATGGCTTGATGATGATGGCGAATTAGATGGGCTACTACAGCTAGTCAGCCATCACAAAGAGTATAAGAAAGAACGAGAAAATAGAAAAATCAAGGCACTACTTGATAATGAACCCCTATTAAAACAGTACATACAGTATTGGAAATATATAGAGAAAGAACCCAGCCTATCACGCGCACTGAGTTTACAAGATGAAATAACTGATTTTTTAAAATCCTATGAAAATGGTGTTGTAAACCACATTGAAAAAGATCCCTTTGTTTTAAGCGAAGATCTTAAAAGTATATTACAACAAACAGAACTAATTGATTACACAAGCTACACCCCAAGTTTAGAGCATATAAAATCAGTTCAAAGCAGAACTAACTCCTTCTCTGTAATGTTGACTAAAATTCAAAGTACCAGACAGAATTTTATTGATAAATTTTTAAAGCACTCAACAGAGTTAGCACATGAAGGCGCTTGTCCATTATGCGGTTACTCATGGGAAGATTTAGAAAAACTAAAAAAAGAATTTAAAGAACAAGAAAAGCATTTCCAAGTCTTGATAGAGAAAGAAGGAGCTGAGCTAAATCGAGCAGTAGAAGCCTTTGAAAAACAAACATTAGTTCCTTTGAAAACGTTTTTAACTGAATATAAAAATCAGCACAAAATAGACAAAGAATTTGTTCTTAAATTGCAGAAGGCAGTACAAAACAGAGATCATTTACATAGGTTAAACCAGGCTTTAGAAGCTAGAGGCATCAACACTCTTGAATACACGAAAGAAGCAAACATTGGTCATGATGAAGTAGGAATAAATGCGTTACTCAGAGAAATATCGTCTCAAGTAAAGGCAGTGGACTATGAAAAAATACAGTCAAACTATGATGCACTATTTATAGAAATCTTTGAAAAAAGCTTTGATAAGCTCAGTTCAATAAGCGCTGATGATATGAAAAATAAAATTACATTCATAAAATCACAATTTGCCCTTAAGAGAAGTGAAGATATTCAGAAAAAACGTAAAGAATATACACACTCTGAAAAACTATTTAAGCGAGCAAAAAATACACACTTAAAACTAAGTGAACTGGAGAAAATATACAAAAAATCTTTAAGTGACTATCAAAGTAGTTTTATCGAAAATATAGAAATATTATTTCATATCTACTATGGACGGATAGCACAAGAAACAAAGAATAGCTTGGGGCTTTTTATTCAATCCGATGGAAGTGCTATAAAATTTTTAGAACACCATTCCAGAGATACTGACGCGATTTTTACTATGAGTGCCGGCCAATTGGCGACACTAGTAATCGCTTTTACACTTGCATTAAACAAACGGTTTTCTAAAAACAAGCTTCTCTTTATTGATGATCCCATACAAACGTTAGATGAGTTAAATATAGCCGGTTTAGTTGAGTTGT
This sequence comes from Alphaproteobacteria bacterium, assembly GCA_021774995.1. Lineage (GTDB taxonomy): Bacteria > Pseudomonadota > Alphaproteobacteria > SMXP01 > SMXP01 > JAJFIM01. The sequence continues at coordinate 35,462 of JAJFIM010000172.1, forward strand.
TGCGTAATGAGTTTGATGACCAACAAATTTTCTTATCTACGCACGAAGATTCAATGTCCACTTACATTAGGTATAAATTTAAAAAATTCGGACTCCAGCACGAAAGACTAAGCTTTAAAGAAGCACAACTTAAAGCTATCTGAATTGTAGAATAAATAAAATGTTTTTAATTAACATAATGGTGTAGCACCAAAGCCTGGTAACCCATTATAAAGCGACCGGAGCATCATAAGATATGAAGCTAAGAATTTTTGTTAAAAAAGAGAGAATAAGACATGCACGAAATCATCTGCCCGCACTGCGATAAGGCATTCAAAATCGACGAAGCCGGATATGCCGACATTCTAAAGCAGGTTCACGATAGTGAGTTTGAGCAACAGTTGCATGATAGGCTTGAACTGGCCGAAAAGGACAAACTAAAGGAAGTGGAGCTCGCCAAGAGTAATATCAAAAACGAAATGCAGGAAGTTGCGGCAGCTAAGGATACTGAGATTAATGAATTGAAAGCAAAATTAGATGCTGGTGAGGTGGCACGGAAATTAGCAGTGGCAGAAGCTCTAAGTGCTGTAGAGAAAGAACGCGACGTGCTTGCCAACGAACTAAAGCAGGTGAAGCAAGATAGTCTTGCTGCTTCAAAGTTAGCTGAGGCAAACCTTTCTAAGGAGCTGCAGGGGGTTTCTACATCAAAGGATGCAGAGATTCAGGGGTTAAATGCAAAACTAAATTCCAACGAAATTGCACAGAAACTAGCTATCACCGAAGCACTTGGAGCGGTTGAGAAGGAGCGTGACGAACTGAAAAATGGTCTTATACAATCAAAGCTTGAGAAGGAAATTTCTGAGAAAGCGCTCAAAGACAAGTATAAGACCCAGATAAGAGATCGTGATGATGCTATTGAACGTCTCAAGGATATGAAGGCTCGCCTGTCGACCAAAATGGTTGGAGAAACCCTTGAGCAGCACTGTGAAACAGAGTTTAATCGTATTCGAGCGACAGCGTTTCCAAGAGCTTATTTCGAGAAGGATAACGACGCAAGTGCCGGCAGCAAAGGCGACTATATTTTTCGTGACTCAAATGAGTCCGGTACTGAAATCGTCTCAGTTATGTTTGAGATGAAGAATGAGAATGATGAAACAGCGACAAAAAAGAAGAACGAAGATTTTCTTAAAGAACTCGATAAGGATCGTAATGAAAAGAACTGTGAATATGCGATCTTAGTATCTCTTCTTGAGCCTGAGAGCGAGCTTTACAATTCAGGTATTGTCGACGTGTCCCACCGTTATCAGAAAATGTATGTCGTTCGACCTCAATTTTTTATCCCAATCATTACGTTGTTGCGAAATGCCGCTCAAAATTCACTGCAATACAAAACAGAACTTGCTATGGTAAAGTCACAAAGCATTGATATTACTAACTTCGAGGACGATCTAGATGAGTTTAAAACAGGTTTTGCACGGAACTACGAACTAGCATCCAAGAAATTTAAAACGGCTATTTCTGAGATCGATAAAACTATCGACCATCTTCAAAAAACCAAGGATGCACTACTCGGATCAGAGAACAACCTCCGCCTTGCAAATAACAAAGCTGACGACTTGTCCGTCAAAAAACTAACCAAGAATAATCCAACGATGGCCAAGAAGTTTGCCGATCGTAAGGATAATGATACAATTGATTCTGATTAAGACACCAATATCTGTATCAACGAAATATTCTCTATAATTTTTGATTAAACCATTGATAGGGAATATAAATTTACCCATAACTTTTAGAGTGATAATATAGATTACGGAAATTGATGTATTTTCTAAACAGATAATTTAGCGACTTTTTGCTCTTTTGCATCAAAATTATCAATATACTCCTCAATCTCACTAAAAAGAGGTGTCAGTCTATAGGGATGCATTTACATGGACAAAGGGAGTCTCAATCGTGCCAGAAACAACCAATTATCCATAAAAAAAGATATGATAACCTCTAGCATGAGAAGGATTGATAGGTAGTTATCAACGCTTCAGTGCTAACAAACATAATGCGCCAACACTCAAAAAACAGGCCATGTTTAGGTCTGGACTATTTGGTTCATGTCCAGCCGCCCATGTAACAAAATGCTGGCAGTTAAATAATAAGAACCATTTTTGTCCCAAAGCACTTCGCGCGTTTCTCGCGACCTGTGATGATGGAAGAGTTGATGTATATTTCTTTGAAATTATAACATCGCAACCATTCGCATACTCTTCCACCAATGACATTACAACGCCACCAGAAAACGGCGTATTATGAATGACCATCAATTGATGTCCGTGCATTACCACAATGCCTGGGTGAGTTATCACTCCTGCTTTTTTTCTTTCTACGATTGCCCCCTCATAAAACCTTGACCACATAACATTTCCTTTTTATAATTTAAATTAACAAATAACCATTAACAAATACGATAACGGATAATTGAAAAAATGCAAGAACAATCTATTGCTACTAGTTATGCAGCCATATTGGGGCAAATGATCAAGCAGCTAAGAGAGGCAAAGAATGCGGATCAGGCCAATCTAGCTAATCATTTAGGTGTTAGCGTCATGACCATTTCGAGAATTGAGAGTGGAGATACTGTTCTGGACGTGCCTCAAATGGAAAAAGTGGCTAGTTTTTTTAATATGGAAGCCACCGATTTTTTTGAGAACTCACTTAAAATAAAGAAGAAAGCAGAGAATCAAAATTATACGGTATTTCAAAATAAAAAAGAAATTAACAAACACTCTAATGTAGCCTTGTTAAGCGTTGCAGCCATTGTGGGCATTGTTGCTGGTATTATGCTGTCAAAGAAATAAGGTTTAGGAAATTAAAAATTACGTAACTCTTGAAGAGATGTGCATGGATCAAAAGACCTTCAAATCACTGCTAAAATACTATCTCTCCTGCATGGATGCGGAGGAAGCGACTCATCTGCAGCTTAGGAAAAATCAAGAAAACAAAAGCTATATCTTCTTGAACAGTAATAAAGGTGAGAGCCTGTTTTCAGAAGATCTGCCTCAATTAGAACTATCAGTCACGGACAGCAGACAAAAAAAGTTTATTGAGCGTAAAGCCCCCAATACAGAGACTCTCATTGACCTCCAATATGGTTTTCCTGTTTTTGTGGATGAGAAGGACATGCTTTCTCCTTTGTTTTTTGTAGAAGTGGAAGCTGCATTTTCTGACCAAAATACACTGCGCATTCTTCCTCAAATTAAAAGCTTCTCAATAAATCGCGTGCATTTTGTCAAACAATATGGCGCAGAGGAAACGCAGCGTATTTGTGAAGAGCTTGAAGGTGAATTTGGTAGCTTCGAAGCCCGCATTAAGGCTGCACAACCCTATATCCCTTCTCTTGCAAAGAAATCAAAACATGAATGGATAGAGCGCCCTATTCTTTTTCGTACAAACTTTGGCGGGTCGCGATCTGGGCAACGTTATGACCTGACCCATCTGCTCAAAGATAAGAATGCGTATAGCAAAGATACGGCCTTAAAATACTTTCTTCAGGCAAATGAAAACACCACGCAGGAAAATAGTTACAATAATATTGATCCATCCATCTTGGAAATTGGTTCACTTAACGCTCAGCAAGAAGAAGCTGTAGCTAAAGGGTTAGTGGAACCGTTATCTGTTGTTACCGGTCCTCCAGGAACCGGGAAAACACAGGTGGTTACAGCTTTACTGGCGAGCGCGATTTATAACAATGAGACAGTTTTATTCTCCAGCAATAACAATATGCCCGTTGACGGTGTGTATGAGCGCTTAGGCCAAAACACCGGAGGCATAGGAAATTGGCTTATGCGTCTGGGCAATCAGAGCAAGAGGCAGTCTTGTTATAAAGTAATATCCTCTTTGTTAGAGCGCGCTGAAACGAGCGACTTCTCGGACCTTTCATCAAATGCTGAAAAAGAGGAGTTCGCTGATTTAGAACGAGATATTATAAAAGCGCGCGCATCACTAAAAAAGGCGCAGACTTTACAAGAAGAGATATCCAAACTGCACAATAAAGAGAAAGTTATTGAGCAAAGGCTTCCGGAAAGCTGGGTTCAGCAATTTTCTGATATTGATCCAATTACTTTAGACCAAAGCCTCCTTAAAAAGTTAGGTAGGCACAGCTGTTCGGGGTTTTGGCTTTGGTTGCGTCATAAGCTGCTTGGCGTAGAGAGGTTTGTAAGCGCGCATAATGCACAGCTCACCAAGCTATGTGGTGATGATGACTGTTTATCAGAATATGAAGGATGGCTTCTTTTAGATGAAAATTGGGATGAGTCGGTCAGCAAGGCCCAGCAGGTCGTTAAATATTTATCGCAACATCAAAGCTGGAGTTCATGCATCCAAAAACGCCGGCGCTTAGAGGATAAAATAGCTCAGCATTCTTCAATTACGGATGTGTTTGATTTGAAAATCAAAAAATCAAAGGCTTCTCAAGCATTATTTGAAAAATGGTGGCTTCATAATATCAAAAACCAAACTAAAGAGGCTGTAGAAGCCTTTAAAAACTATTTTAAAGATACTGATAACTATGATGCCGGCAGACATAAGCGTCTTGCAAAATCCATAAACGCATTAAAGCGCTTTTTCCCGATTTGGATCACAACAAATCAATCCGCCAGTGCCATTATGCCTCCGCAGGCTGCATTGTTTGATTTGGTTGTCATTGATGAGGCTGGACAGTGCGATATCCCTTCTATTATCCCGCTTCTTTATCGGGCCAAACGCGTTGTTATTATTGGCGACCCTCATCAATTTAAGCACATCACATCATTAAAAGATGATATGGAGCACGCTATTGCCCAAGAAATAGGGATAGAAGAAATTGTAGATGAATGGTCGTTTACGCGCAGGTCTGCCTTTGATCGCTCTTATGCCTCTGCAGAATCTACATCATTTTTAAAACAGCATTATCGTTGCCACCCTGACATTATTGAGTTCTCAAATCTAAATTTCTACGATGGAAAACTGATTGAACAGATAGCACTATCGCAATTTCAAAATCGATTACCTATCGAAGAGCATGGCCTTATATGGCACAATACGAGGGGGGAGGCGCGCAAAGCGAAGAAAGGTGCATGGAACCCAGCAGAAATTGAGAAAACAGTACAAATATTTGAGCGTTGGGCAGAGCAAGGTTTGTTTGCTGATCCTACAATCACTTATGGCATTGTGACACCTTTCCGCAAGCAAGTTGAAGAAATGCGCAAAGCATTATCAAACCTCTCTTGGTTTCGATCCGTTGAGGATCGTTTTACAATCGGTACAGCGCATAGTTTTCAAGGGAGCGAATGTGACGTCTTGGTTTATTCTCCTGTTGTTGCGGAGGGTATGGAGAATTACCTCATTAAATTTGCAGCAGCTCAAAAAGACTTGATTAACGTCACAGTCACCCGTGCAAAAAATTTACTTTATATCGTTGGTGATCTTCATGCATGCCAAGCAGCCTCATCGGATACTCCATTACATCAACTTGCCACTTACGCTGAACGTATTCGAAAGCAACAACAGCACCCTATGAATGCCGCTGAAAAAGCGATGGCTGAAGTGCTGGAAGGTCTGAAATTGAGCTATGTACCTCAATATGAACTTGGGCAGTACCGTCTTGATTTTATGCTCAATTCCCCTTCAGGAGAACGTTACGATGTTGAGGTTGATGGCGATATTCACCTCACGGCAGATGCAATTAAGCATGATGAGAGGCGGGATGCTTATGTTGAGAGCAGAGGTTTAAAAATACTGCGATTTGCTGCGCGTGACGTCATTCACAAGCCTGAAGTAATCAAAGAGAGGCTTATGCGCATCTGATTGCAGCATTTATACTAAGAAAAGAATAAATAAACTTATGAAGCAAAATAACAAAAAAATTAATGGTTATGTAGAAACGATCACCACGTCCTCAGCTAAATTTGGAGGGTTTGTTCATAGAATTCGTATCCGCAATAAAAACTACAGTCTGTTTAATGATTCCGACCTTTGTTTGGTAAAGCAAGGGGACCTGGTGGAGTTCACATTTTTCAATACAGGAAGGGGTAGAGCGTAGCTGTTATATAGGCTCATTTACTCTGAATATTGTTGTTTTTCAAAGTGTTACAGGATTCACTTTAAAGGTGGACTCGATAATGGGGGTTGACCACTATTACAAGATATTTTTATCTGTTATATTTTCTTATGAGCCTATTTGATAAAAAACATTGCGCAGAGTTTGCCAAAACATTAACGGCCATGTGTGTTCGTAATGCAGAAATAGAACATATTCATGCTGGAAAAGCCCCTATCACAAAAACTGGTGATTATTCTGATGTGAAAATAATTGATGCCGAGGGTAATGAATTCTCTTGGCATGAAGCTTCTCATATTTCAGATAATGAGATGAAAATATTGATGAAGGGCATAGTAAATAGGCTTTACACGTTTTTCATGCAAGGCGATGATCCTCGTTTTGATAAGAATATGGAGTACCAAAAGCGATTTACACACAAATGGGACGAGCCAGAGATAGATAAAAATCTTGACTGCACGAAAGAAAATCCATTTTCAGAGATATGCTCTAATAACAGCAAATGACCCAAGCAGCATAAAACTCTGTTTCCTTGTAATTATTGATAAAAATATTGCCCTAAATACTCTCCATTAACCCACATTTTGACGTAATGGGGCTTTGGCCGGATCAAAGCTTGATAATTCTCGCACCTGTCATTCTCTTGATATTGCCCAGGAGCGCATTGTGTACGGTAGCACAAACCTTGCGTAGCCCTATATCCTTGCTGTTTTTCTCTTAAAACATAACCCTCATCACACGGCTCAAAACGCTCGTAACCTAGTTGATAGTACCCATCAACTTTTTCTCCATTTGGCCCTGTTGTGCATGACGATAATTTAGGAAGAGGATCTCGACCTTTCTTTATGCGCTTCTTAAATTCACTATAGGCTCCGCCACAACCTGACGGGAATCCACCCGGCAAACAAATCCAAATAGCGCAGGCGTCTTGACTAGAAGCCAGTGCCGTTTTGCCATTGAAAATAATCAACACAGCCACCACGATCATCATAAAAAATTTCATTTACTTTTATCCTCCTGCTCTATGAAAGAAGTCTGATACTGCTGAGAAAATTGTCGCAATGTTCTAATAAGCGCTAAAAAATCAACCCTGATGTCGTTTGGCACACTATAGAATTCACTTACAAGTTGAAGAAGGTCATGATCTTCAATGTTAAACGGCGCGAGCTTCTCTATAAAAAAGTAATTGATGGAAACGCCAAGAATATCAGCACAATTCTTAAGTCTTTCTGCCGATAGCCTATTCTCACCTGTTTCATATTTGTGAATTTGCTGCGCTCTAACGCCTATAAGGTCACCTAATTCCCCCTGTGACAGCCTTCTGTTTTGGCGAAGAAAACTTAATTTTCTTCCTAAATTTGCGTTAAAGTCTATGTTTTCTGATCTGGCTTGCTCCATTTTTTTATCCGTTCATTTGGTTCACAAGCACAAGCCAAAGTTTCCAATCTCGTAACTTCATAGACACATATCCCTAAAATTAGGCCAACAAGGGCATGTGCGGGTTAATACTGAGATTATGATCGGGATTATCTGCTCACATAATAGGATTCAACCTATTGCGTATAAGTTTAGTCCATTTTTAAACCCTGACGTGAAAGCCCTTGTAATTACAGAGAGATAGCCTTCTATGGGAGAAAATAACGAATTCAAATGAGGGAGTACCATGCGCAGCACACATCTATTATTCTTAATGCTTTCACTGATACTTATTTCATTTCCTGAAACTGCATATGCACAAGCGTTATTTGATTCAGGCACTAATTTCCTTACTGCTCTGCAAAATCTTCTTACCAACACATGGGCGCGGATTATCGCCATCATTGCTGTTATTGGCCTTGGCATACTCTGGATGACAGGAAGATTGGCATGGGGTGTTGCCGCTTCAATTATTGGCGGAATTATACTTGTATTCGGCGCTCCTGCGATCGTGGACAGTATAGCTGGCTCGCTTTAGAGAGCCGGCAAATGAATTATGAAGAAGATATAGATTTTGACCCATTATTTGTTGGTATGACCAGGCCCCCAATAGTCATGGGCGTTCCAATGGAATTTTTCGGTATCAACTTTATTTTATTTGGAATAGGCATGATCGCTTTTTCTTCTTTAACAGCAAAAGCCCTTTTTGTTTTGCTGGCCTGTTTGCCTCTCCATGCTTTGGGGTACATCGCAACTGAGAAAGAGCCTCACTGGATGAGTATATATCTCACAAAAATTACCAAGTGTGGCCCTATCCAAAACAAGGGCTTTTGGAAAACCAATAGCTATAAACCATGAGGGTAAGAAATAATTTTGTTAAAAGCCATAAGAAGAAAGGATATGCAGCTTGGAAGAATCGCGCAGCGTGAAGTTTCTGCGGCAAGCTTCATTCCGTATTCAAGGCATTATGACGACACAACATTAAAAACCAAAGCAGGATACCTTCTCAAAATTATAAAGATTGAAGGCCTTCCTTTTGAAACGGCCGATCAAGCTGATTTAAACGCCAGAAAGAACATCCGCGCTACACTTTTAAGAGGCATCAGCAACTCTCGCTTTGCTATTTATCATCACACTATTCGCCGCCGCGTATCAGATAAGCTAGACGGATTATTTGAAAATGATTGGTGCCGGCAACTTGATACAGCCTATCAAGAAAAGCTGTCTCAAAAGAATATGTTCGTGAACGAACAATATATTACAATCGTGAGACGCCCCCCGCAGAGCAAAATTGGAATAATGGCCAATATTAGCGGCATCGTCTTTTCTTCTGTAGATCGGTCTGCACGAGAACAAAAAGACTTTGAAAACCTTAAAGCTCTCAACGAAGCCGTAAACAATATCGTTTCAACTCTAAAACCATACAAACCAAGGGTTTTGAGTGTTATTGATACTGACAAAGGTGCATTTTCAGAAAACTTATCGTTTCTTTCCTATTTGATAAATTTGGAAGATAAGCAGGTACGCTTGCCCGCCTGCTCTATAGCAGAATATTTGCCTGAAAAACGGATTTCATTTGGACGAGAAACTTTTGAAATGCGAGGGGCGGCATCAAGTGATGTCAAGCTAGGCGCAGTGTTATCAGTTAAAGAATACGATAACTCTACCGGCCCTGGTATGTTAGATTCATTCCTTCGCCTTCCCCATGAATTTATACTGACACAATCTTTTGGTTTTGTTGATAGGCAGACCTCCCTCAGCGCCATGAACGAAGCTGAAAGGAAAATGATTGCTTCAGAACAAGGAGCAGACAGCCTTATTATAGATATTCAAGACGCAAAAAATGACCTGTCTTCGGGAAAATCTTCATTTGGAGAACATCATATTTCACTGACTGTCTTTGCGGACGATAAAGACCAGCTTGATAAATCAATCAGTGACTCATTGAGTGCATTTACCAATATTGGCTTAATTTGTACACGTGAAGATGTAAATTTAGAACCTGCGTTTTGGGCAAATCTACCTGCTAACTTCAGCTATATTTCGAGAAGATCACTTATCTCAAACCAAAATTTCGCCAGTTTTGCCAGTCTGCATACTTTTCCAGCCGGAAGCAAAACTGAGAACCACTGGGGCAGTGCAATTACTAGGCTAGAAACAACCTCTGGCACACCATACTGGTTCAATTTTCATGAGCGTGATGTCGGAAATTTTACGGTTATCGGCCCTACTGGTACAGGCAAAACCGTTTTACTAACTTTTCTCATGGCTCAAGCACAAAGATTAAAACCACGTTCTGTATATTTCGATAAAGATCGAGGAGCTGAAATCTTTATACGAGCGATTGGTGGCGAATATACGATTGTAAGCCCTGGCAAGCCTACGGGATTAAACCCACTACTATTACAAGATACGCCCAAAAACAGAGGGTTTTTAAGAGACTGGCTACAGCTTCTTGTATCTGACGATAATCATCACCGATTAACATCGAAAGAAATTGATATTATTTCGGACGCCGTAAATGCAAATTATGAAGCCCCTCCTGAAAACAGACGCCTGCGCTATTTGGCAGAACTTTTGGCAGGTTATGGATCAGAAAACGACTCTTCACTTGGGGAACGCATTGCGAAATGGCACTCCAATGGTGAACGGGCGTGGTTATTTGACAGTGCCACTGACAGCTTATCACTAGACAACCAAACTATTGGATTTGATTTAACATCAATTCTGGATGATCCAAAAGCCCGCGCTCCTTGGCTTCTATACGTTTTTCATAGAATTGACGAACTGCTTGATGGGCAAAAAACCATTCTCATGCTCGATGAGGGCTGGAAGATGCTTGATGACCCCGTATTTACAGCGCGCATAAAAGATTGGATGAAAACAATCCGTAAACAAAACGGCATACTCGGTTTTGCAACACAATCTGTCAGAGATGCACTGAACTCAGAGGTTGGCGATACGATAATTGAACAATCATTTACCCAAATATTTTTGCCCAATAATAAAGCGTCTGAAGAAGATTACTGTAAGGGTTTTGGCCTTACCCACCAAGAGCTAATGATAATCCGTGAACTTACACCAGAGTCACGCTGTTTCTTAGTAAAGCACGGCAGCGACTCTGTGATCGCCAAACTAGATTTAGACAACATGGATGATTTCATTTCAGTGCTATCCGGCAGAACTGAAACTGTGAAGCTCCTTGAAGAGATTATGGACGAAACTGGGACAGAACCAGATAAGTGGCTGAACGCATTTTTACAAAGGAGTAGGAAGCTATGAAATTATTAAAAATATTGATGCTCTCCGCCGCAATTTTGGTTTGCCAAAACTTGGAAGTTAAAGCGCAGGGCATACCCGTCTATGACAATGCAGGCTTCGTGCAACTGATTGCACAAGTAAATGCTATGGCTGATGACTACCAAAAACAAATCCAGCAGCTTGAAGAAGCAGTCAGGCAATCAGACGCCATTACCGGCACGCGGAACATGGGTGATGTAGCAAACGGGCTATTAGAACAGCAATTACGCGAGTATCTCCCTAATACGTGGCAAGAGACTATGAATATTATAAACAGCGGAAATATCCCAACCGGCGCACTTGGCACACAAAGCATATACAGCAATCTCTATGATGAATACTCCCCATTAACTGGATCGGATTTAATGCCATCAGATCCATCAAGCAATGTCGCCAAAGCAATAGATCGCAGAACCGAAACAACCTATGCAGCCATGTCTGCAAGCGAACAAGCATACAATAATGTTCCTGTAAGAATGCAAACCTATGAAACATTATTAGACGAGCTTAATAGCAGCGATGATCTAAAAACGTCCGTGGATCTTCAAGCTAGAATTACAGCAGAAAACGGAGTGGCACTTAATGAGCTGATGAGGCTCAACGCAATTCGTATTCAACAAAATGCGTCAGTTGATAACGAAACACTGATGAATAGCCGCAGAGCCAGCTCATTCAATGTCTACGACCCTGCCCTTGCAAGAGCAGCTATGGAACTACCAAACTAAGGAGAAAAACTATGAAAAAACTACTCACTATTGCCTGCGTAATATCTGCACTTTCCCTTGGCGGCTGTGCTTCTCAATACAAAGAGAAAAAAGCCCCGTGCGGAAATGCAAAAACAGCCTCTTTATCGAGCAATCCCTGTGATCCACTGCCAATCAATGTCGCGGTGATTAAAACAAAGGGCACTAAAAACTCATGAGAAAAAAAATCTTAATAACATCACTGGCCGCAACGCTGAGCTTAACGGCCTGCTTTGGTGAAAAGAACCCTCTTAACGAAATTTCTCCTACGATTTTAGCCAATGAAATATTTGAAATTGGAGAGGATGCAAATGATTGTATGCAGCTCTGGGACAACCCAAAAGCCGCAAGCCCTCAAGGAGTTATATATCAAACTTGCGAGGACAGCGCTTCCAAAATCGCCATTCATTTCACAAAAGCAGGATACGGCGACATAACTGCTTACAACGTAAAATCCCTAAATAATTGGGAGAATATTGAGGCCGAAGTGAAAGTCTTGAGAAAAACTAGGCGTGAAAACGTAGGAGATACAATGAAAAACGTATTTCCAGACTGGAGCAAACAGCCTTGATTGAAACGATCATCAATAATGTTGATTCAATTATACTCGCTTTCGTTCAAGGAGCGTTCGGGAGCTTGACACCTATTGTGCAAATTCTCTGGCGCCTGATGTTTATTATTTTCATAGCTGTTTTTGGCTATAAGGTCATCATTTCGGGGCGATTTGCGGCCAACGATCTTATCGTGAACACATTGAAAATCATAATCCTCCTGCTCATTGCAACAGAATGGGACACCTTTTTTCTTCTCGTCTACAATATGGCCACTGATTTACCTTCAGACATTGCCGGACAAATAATGAGCGGTGCCGCAAACGCCACTCCTGGGGCAGTCGCCAGTGATGATGCTTCTGCAAATCTTATCCTTTCTGACTTTTATGATCGCGCATTGGTCATAGTGACCCAAATTTTGGAAGGTGCGAGATGGTATGAGGTGGGTAAATACTTTTATGCTTTTATTATATGGTTTGGTGCATTGGCTCTTTCAGGATATGCCGCGATGTTAATCGTTTTGTCCAAGATTGCGGTGGCTATTTTATTATCAATCGGCCCCCTATTCATCCTTCTGCTGATATTTGCAAACACGCGCTCTTTATTTGAAGGTTGGCTAAGGACGTTACTCAACTATGCGGTCATTCCTATATTCGTGTATGCGTTATTGGCTTTACTGCTGACTATTTCAGACCCGCCCCTCGTAAGTTTAGAGAACAATACAACGGGTTCTTCAAATACCCTTTCTTATATTGGCGCGTTTATTTTTGTCTCGTTTGTTTCTGTCTTACTTTTAATGCAGGTAATGAATATTGCCGCATCAATAACAGGCGGATTATCACTCTCAACAATGGGATCAGCCTCATGGGGTGTAAGAACGGCTGGACGCTTAGGAAAAGGCACTCCAAAAGGCGCATTTACATCAGGCGTCTTCGCTTATAACGCCGCCCGCCATCCTGTCCAGTCATCAAAAGCCATTGGTAAACGATTGGCCACGTCAGCAAAAAAGATTAGAGGGTTTTAAATATGTCTAAGAATAGAGAGGATTATTACAATAAAGCATCAACGTGGGATCAAGAGATAATCGCCAATGCGTTAATTTCTAAGAAACGTGCTTGGATTGTCGCTTTTTTCTGTATGGGTATTTCAATGTTAAGCCTGTTCACGCTTATTTTGATTTTACCCTTAAAAACCTTTGAGCCTTATGTTGTTACCGTCGATAGGGCTACTGGCTATTTGGAAGTGGCTAAAGGTTTGAACGATTTAACCCTCTCAGAAGATGAAGCTGTCACTGAAGCAAACCTTGTGAAGTATGTTTCTTTGAGAGAACAATACAATCCCGCCATCTTAAAAGAGAACTATGAAACTGTTGAAATCATGTCAGATGGACAGGCCTTAAAAGAGTATCAAGAGCTATGGGCGGCGAGTAACTCTAATAATCCATCCATAAAATTAGGCCGTAAAACCTCGATAGATATAAAAATAAAATCTGTTTCCTTCATTAACGACAAAACAGCTTCCATCCGCTTCTTACGTGAAGTTAGAGAGAATGATCGCGTAAAAACCAGCCATTGGAACGCAGTCATACAATTCCGCTATTCACAAAAACCTATGCAGATGAAAGACAGATTTTCTAACCCCCTTGGATTCCAAGTCACAACTTACCGCGTCAACCCAGAAGTATTGGAGATTATACGATGAAACTAAAACCCCTACTCTTAAACACAGCCATAATTTCTTGCTTATTTATAAGCCCTGCTCTGGCTGGAAAAAACCCTCGGCCAATGACTGCCGATGCCCGTGTAAAAATTGTGACATACCATGAAAGTGACGTTTATCAAGTCAGAGGGCATTACGGATATTCAACCGTGATTGAATTGTCGCCCAAAGAACGTATCGAAACAATATCACTAGGAGATACGGAGAGCTGGCAGGTCATGAAGCCTGGAAAACCAAATATCATGTTTATCAAGCCTCTTGAGGAAGACGCCGCTACCAACATGACGGTCATTACAGATAAAAGAATGTATACGTTTGAGCTTACAGCCAGCCAAGCATATTCCCACAGGTCACCCGATCTAACATTTCGTCTAAAATTCCACTACGCAGACGATGCCGCACAAGAATTAGCCTACATTGGAAGTGTGTCAGAAGCCTATTATAACCCGCTTGAAGGCACTGACGCTACAGACTTGAATTTTGATTACAGCTATGCCGGATCAAAAAGATTGCGCCCTATTCGAGCCTTTGATGATGGCGTTTTCACATACTTTCAATTCAAAGATTTTGATGTAATGCCTGCTGTTTTTGCCGTTGATGAAAATGGAAATGAACGCCTTGTTAATTTTAATGTGCAAGGAAAATATGTGGTTGTTTCCGGCTTAGGATCACAATTCACTTTAAGAGACGGCGAGACAGCCACCTGCATTTTCAATGAAACATTTCCAAAACCAGAACCCGAAGTGGTC
>JAJFIM010000173.1 GCA_021774995.1 Alphaproteobacteria bacterium
TTTGAGCGTTTTTATGCGCTGGGCACGGCGCAGCCCAAGGCGCATTTCTCGGTTTCGGGGGCGCCGCGCGAGATGGCCCGCGATTGGTTTGCAGAATCCGTCGACGGAATCGTGAAAAAAACCGCGCAATACCGGTATGAAACGGAAGTGCGGGATGAGGATGACTTTGCCCTGAAGCGGCCTGGCGATCCAAAAGAGCGGTGGGTGGACGGCACGCCCGAAAACACCCATGCGGTGCTCCCCCTTCTGGATTTATTTGCGAACGCCAAGTTCATTCACCTCGTGCGCGATCCCCGGGACGTCGCGCGTTCCTTGGCGAATTTCGACAAAGCGGGTGGACAAAAACAGGCGCGCGAAGAGGCCTACGCCACGTGGCTGCGCTTATCAAAAGCGGCTTTTGACGCTGAAAGGGAGGTGGGGTCAGCGCGCGTGAGGCGGTTTTTTTACCAGGAGCTTATCGATCATCCTGGGCGCGTCTTGGGGGCCATGTTGGGCTATGTTGGCGAAGACTTACATCAAGACTGTCTTGCGCCCTTGAAAACGCGCATAAACAGCTCGCAAGCGACGGGAGAGAACCTGCAATTGAGCGCTGAAGTGAGTGACACGGGACGGGAGGCGGACGCTTTTTTTCAAGAGCTTAAAGAAACGGCGCAATTCGCGAACGATGCGTGCGCCGGTTGATGACGCCGCGCCCCATATTCATTATCGGCTCCCCCCGCTCGGGCACCAGCATTTTGACGTGGTGTCTTGGCCAGCATCCAAATATTTGGTCCCTGCCGGAAACCTATTGGATTGCGCAATTCGCGAGCGACGCCGCGCGACATTATACGCTCGGTACGATTCAGCCCAAGGCGCATTTTGCGGCTCTGAATGTTTCTAAATCTCGCGTGCAGGAATGGTTCGCGCAAGCACTTGACGACATCGTCCAGAAATCCGCCAAAATGCGCAATGAGACTTTCGGCAGTCCTCAACAGAATGACGTCAGTTTTGCCCTGAAGCGTGCGCATTCAGATCCGAAAACCCGCTGGGTGGACGGAACGCCAGTGAATACGCACGCAATTATGCTGCTTGGCGATTTGTTTCCGGAAGCGAAATTCATTCACCTCGTGCGCCGCCCTGATGATGTGGCCAGATCCCTCATGCAATTTGACAAAGCGGGGGGAAAGAAAAAATCGCGCCGGGCGGCCTATCGGCTTTGGCTGGATCATGCTCAAACCGCCTGGCTTGCGGAGCAAGCTTTGGGATCGGGGCGCGTGAGGCGCTTTTTCTACCAAGACCTGACCACGCGGCCTCAGGAGACATTGAGCGGCATGTTAAAATTTGTTGGGGAGGAATTTCACGCCGATTGCCTCGCGCCTCTTAAGCAGAGAATCAACAGCTCCGGAACGGGGCTTGATAGTCCGGAACACGAACGCCCGCGCGTCAAAAGCTGCGCGCGCGCAGACCGCTTTTTCGCCATGCTGCGGGGTGCCCGCAACGCGGAGGGCGAAGAGACGCGTCTTGCACTGCGGCGATTGGCCGCTAAAACGAAACGATGGCAATTTCGCCAGAGTTTGGTGAGGCTTTGGCGCGCTTTTACGGGGAGATGGATGAAGTCCGTCTAAAACGGCAAGTTCCTGCGGCGCGGCGCCAGGGGACGCTCAAGGAGGGATTTTATTGACTTTTTGCCAAGAATCAGCGCCTGTTCGCTTCTGTTGGATTTGAGCTGCTTCAGCTCGGCGCGGCGAAGGCCTGTCATGGCGTTAAGTTAAATGTTAAGTCGTCCAGGATCATAATACGTCACCGCGCGTGACGCCGCCTTAAAAAGCAGGGAAATCTCATTCTTGGTCTCCGGTCCCCTCAAATCGCCGCATCCTGATATTATCGTCAGCCCGTCCTCCACTGCGCCGGTGGAAGCTTCTCATGAATTGCCCCTGGTCACGATATCCGTCACGTGCCGCAACGGGGGATTGAGCGTTTTTTCTTTTTTCGAAAGTCTTCTGCACCAGTCTTATCCGGCGCGTAAAATCCAGGTGTGCGCCCTAAATCTGAATTCGACCGACGACACGCATGCGCGTTTGATTGAGATGAAAACCCTGCTGGAGGGGTCTTTGGGCGGTTTTGAAATATTTCAGGCGCCAGACAATCAGAGTGGACGCGCCCAGAATCAAGCTTTGCGCGCCGCTGCGGGGGATTTTGTGCTGGCGGCCTCGGTGGAAACATGCCTGGCGAAAAATGCTCTGGAATCTGTGGTCCGGAGCGCGCTGACTTCGTCAGCCAATATCGCGGCGTGGGAGTTCAAGCAGGTGAGCCCAAGCGCTGCGGGCGCGATGCTGCCCAGTGAAATGGAAACGTCATGGGCCAACGCCTATTGTCTGTTATACCGCCGCAGCACGCTGGCGGTTGTTGGCGGATTCGGGACGGCGGGCGGCGCTGATGGTTTGGAAATGGAACTCGCCTACCGCTTACGGGATTCGGGATATCGGCTGGTCTATTGCCCAAGCGCCACATTTTGCCGCGTTGTCGGCAAAGGCGTTGGCGCGCCGAGCTGGCGCGCGGCCGCGCCCAGCCTGTTTTACGACATCTTCATGCGGCTGCGCTATGGATCGCTTCTTCAGCGCTTGAGCATTCCGGTGTCCGCCATGGCGTTTTTGCGGTGGTCGGCGCGCGGTTCGCGGGGAAAAACCTCCCGGCGCGGCGTGATCGCCCGTCTGATGCGCAACGGCCCGCGTTTTGTTTTGAGCCGGAAGAAATCATCGCGCGTTTTTCCCATATGCGGTTGGAATTTGGATATTTTTTCTTCAATGATTCAGCGTTTGGGACAAGCGCGCGTGTTGGGATCGCGCCATGCGCTGGTTTCAATTGTTGTGCGCACCAAAAAGGGGCGCGCTGGTTTTTTGCGCGAATGTCTGTGTTCGCTCGCCAATCAAACCTATCCCAATATCGAAGTTATCGTTGTTGAAGATGGGCAAACGGGCTTTGCGCATGATGTTTTGCCGCGCACGGCGTCGGATGGGGCGGGGCGCGTCCATTATATCCAGAACCCCTGCGGCGGTCCCAGCGAGACGGGCAATGCGGGGCTGGAGCGCGCGCGCGGCGATTTTATCGCGGTTCTCGATGACGATAATCTGTTGTTTCCCAGCCATGTCGCGCGCCTTATGGAATTGCTGGAAGAGGACAGGACGCTGGCGGGGGCCTATTCAAAATGTTGCCAAGTCGAGACGGAAATACTCTCGCATGATCCCTTCGTTTATTCTGAAGGGCGCCGCAAACATCTGGCGCACCGCTCTTACTCCAAACCACTGTTGTGGGCGGATGATTTTATTCCCGTTACGTCGATGATATTCAGGCGTTCCTGCTATGAGCAATATGGCGGATTTGACGTCAAGCTGAAAGCCGCCGAGGCGTGGGATTTGTGGTTGCGATATTCTCTCGATGCGCGCTTTGCTTATGTCAAACGCGCGACGTCCATATGCCGCGCGAGCGCTGACGCCCTTGGCCGCCGAAAATGGCAAGAAGCGCTGGAGGAAAACCGCCGCCTCGTGCGCGACAAGCAGGAATCATACAAAGCGCGCCTGCCCGTGACGGAATCGCTCGAACTTCCCTCAGCGGTCATTTGAAAAAGCCAGTTGAGGGTAGAGAAAATTTCTTACGATTCGCGGGCGCCCTTTCGCAGCGTGCTCTTCAGGGGGGCAAGGAGATAGTCGAAAGGCGTGCGCTTGCCCGTCTCGACCATAACCTCCACCGGCATGCCGGGATAAAGAGCTATATCGGGAAAGTCCTTAAGCTTGGCCAGATCCACTTCCACCCGCGCTGCGTAATAGCTGATGCCCGTTACGTCGTCGCGCAGAATGTCCGCCGAGACCTGGTTGACGGTGGCGGACAAATAGGGCGTTCGGCGCGAATTATAGGCGGTGAGGATCACTTGCGCTTTCATGCCCGCATGAACTTCATCAATATCGCGCGGGTTCACCCGGGCTTCAACAATGAGGGTGTCGTCCAAGGGGACAATTTCAAGCACGGTGGCGCCGGGCTGAATGACGCCG
The DNA here is from genome assembly GCA_021774995.1 of Alphaproteobacteria bacterium. Taxonomy (GTDB): domain Bacteria; phylum Pseudomonadota; class Alphaproteobacteria; order SMXP01; family SMXP01; genus JAJFIM01. The sequence continues at coordinate 4,026 of JAJFIM010000173.1, forward strand.
CCGAGGGTGTGCACTTTCAAATTGACGACGATGCCTGATCGCGGCGCGATGATGTCTGTTCGTTCCTGTTGATTGGAGGACGCGCGCAATCGTTCGCCAAGATCGGCGACTTGCGTTTCAGCTTCGCGCAATTGCCCGGCGCTTTCCGCTTTAAAGCGATTGATAATGTCTTGGATGGCCAATTCGTTTTGCAGAACGCTCTGTGAAATGCGGGCAATTTGAGCCCGAAATTGTCCAATGCGCCCCTCTATTTCAGATTGCGCGCGCTGAAGGGCCAAAAGCCTGGGTTTGCGCTCCAGGCCTTTTTCGTACAATTCACGCACGCCGACGATTTCTTCTTTGATGAATCCCAATTGCTGACTTTCAGCTTCTTTTTGCGCTTCCAGACCATTTGTCTCTTCTTCAAATTGTTTGACTTGCTGGAAGAGCACGTCCACTTGACCCTGCAGCGAGGCCTTGCGGCTGAAGAACAAATTATTCTGGCTTTCAATTATTTCCTGGACGCTGGAATTATTTTTATCTTTCATCAGTTCAGAAGGATAACGCGGCGCGTCCAGGTCATTGAGCTCCGCTGTCAGGCTGGCGACCCGCGCCAAGGCCGATCTGTATTGGCCTTGCACCAGGTCAACGCTGGCGAGGGTGCGCGTATCGTCCAGGCTGACTAAAACGTCGCCTTTTTTGACCCGGCTGCCTTCGGAGACCAATATGCTTTTAACAATTCCGCCTTCCAAATGCTGCACGGCTTTGCGGTTGGAATCGACGGTGACCACGCCCGATGCGATGGCCGCTGCGCTTAACTTTGCAAAAGACGCCCACAGCGCAAAGGCCAACGCCGCGGCGCCGACAATGCTCAGCCCAAAAACAATGGGGCCGCGAGCCATCTCGTAGGGCGTGTTGGGCAGGTCGTCGGGGATATACGGCCCTTCGATTTTTTCCGGGTTGAGCCAATGCTCGAATTGTTCGTAAAGGCGTTTGAGGCGCCTTTGAATCATAACATAAAGCGCGCGGCCGCTTTCCGCAAAGTCGCCGACAAAAGCCCCGATCTCTCTGGATGCAAGTTTTGCGTAATTGGTCATTGGATTATGATATTCTCCCGGCTGTAGAGTTTGCCGCTTTTTTTTACCGCTTTATCCATGCGCCGTTTTGCTGGGTAATTGCGTGACTTTGCCGGAATTGTTGAGCTTCGCCATAACCTCTGCGCGCGGGCCGAACAACGCCACCTTGCCTTCGTTCAGCACAAGGAGCTTATCAACCTCGGCCAGGATGCTGGGGCGGTGGGCGATAATAATGGTCGTGATGACCCGTTCTTTGGCGTGACGCATGGCGTTCATCAACGCGCGGTCGCCGGCGGTGTCAAGATTGGCGTTGGGTTCGTCCAGAACAAGCAATTTGATGTCGCCATATAGGGCGCGCGCCAGGGCCACGCGTTGGCGCTGACCGGCGGACAGAGATTGGCCGCCTTCGCCGATTTGCGTGTCATATCCCTGCGGCAACCGCAGGATCATATTGTGGCTCTCGGCCAACTGCGCCGCCTCAATGACAGCGGCGTCGGCCGGGTCCGGGTCCATGCGGGCTATATTCTGTTTCACCGTACCGGCAAACAGTTCAACGTCCTGAGGGACATACCCCACATGCCGGCCAAAATTTTCTCGCTCCCATTGATAGATGTCGGCCCCGTCGAGACGGATGTTGCCAAGGCGCGGCTCCCACACGCCAACAAGCAGGCGGGCGAGACTTGATTTTCCCGCGGCGGATGGCCCGATCACGCCAAGAATTTCGCCAGGCTCCAAGCTAAAATTGACGCCCTGCAGCGCAGGCAATTCGCTTCCCGGAGGAATGAACGTCACCCGTTCGGCGTTGATCCGCCCTTCCGGCGTGGGGAGTTGCATGTCGCCCCGATCAATGCGGGGCAGAGACAATCTGAGATGAATGCGCTTATAGGCTTCGCGCGCCGCCACAAAGCCTTTCCATGTGCCGATCATCTGTTCCACAGGCGCCAAAGCGCGCCCTAAAATGATCGAGGCGGCGATCATGACGCCCGGCGTGATCTCTTGTCTGATTGCCAGCGCCACGCCTACGCCCATGATCGTCACTTGAATGGCGAAACGGAGCATTTTGGTCAAGCCCGCCAGCATCCCGGCGCGATCGCTCGCGACGCTTTGGAGAGAAAGCACAAAACTACTTTGCTTGCGCCATTGTTCAACCAGCCGGGGCAACATGCCCATGGCCTCAATAACTTCGGCGTTGCGGGCGTGAGATTCAGCGTTGTTCTGAACTTTAATGGCGAGGCGAGAGGCGTCGGACAGTGTTTTGCGCGTTGCGAGTTCGTTGATCCAGGCAAGGGCGCCGAGCAACAGCGCGCCAATAAGCGCAATAACCCCCAGCATCGTGTGCATGGTGAAAATGACCGCCACATAGATCGGCACCCAAGGCGAATCGAAAAGGTGGAAAATCCCCGAGCCGGAGACAAATCCCCGTAAGACCGAGAGATCCCTGAGAGTTTGCAAACTGTCTTTGTGATTGATCAAGGGCGCGTTGCGAATGCCGCAGGCCAGGAGTTCAGGCCCCAGCACGCGGTCAATCCAGATGCTGACGCGCACCATGACCCGGCTGCGCATCACTTCCAAAAAGCCGAGCAACAGCAACGCAAGTCCAACGGCAATGGAGAGGAGAATAAGCGTCTCGACATTTTGGCTGGTCAGCACGCGGTCGAAGAGTTGCAGTGTATAGAGCGGCACCGACAACATCAGCAAATTTATAAAAAGACTAAATGCGCCAATTGCCGCAAAAGACTTGGTGCAGGCTCTCAAAACGTGTTTGGCGTCAATCATCGTTTATTCGTTTCTCATCTCACCAAAATAGCTCATGGGGGCGTTGGCGATGGGGCCGGTCCGTCTCATAGGTTCGGGCGCATCTGCAATATGGCGCGCATTTGGCCTGAGTGTAAGGGGGTGATCTTACCTCAAGCCTAATGCAGGGCATAATAGAAAAAATACAGCAATTGCTTAATGTGTAAACCCTATACTTTTAGAGCGCGCCGTTCTAGTCTGACCTTCTTTGAAGCATTGATTTGATTGGATGATTCGGGCCCCGGAGGGGAAAAGTGTAAGGGGGATACGTGCTTAAAACTGACCAGGCAAAGAACATGCGCAGGAAAGCGGGCTATTGGCTTAAAAAAAAGCGCCAGGCGGCTGCTCTGACGCAGAAGGATTTGGCCAATAGGCTCGGGCTGGACTATTACACATTTATCTCCCAAATCGAGAGCGGGCACGCCCGGGTTCCCTCCAGTCTTTTTTTAGCCTGGGCTGAAGCGCTGACGGTGGACGGTCCGGAATTTGCCCGCACAATGCTTGAGTTTTACGACCCGCATGCGTATCAAGCCTTAGGATTTGAAAGCACCGAAATTTCATTATTTACGGAACGGGAAACCTGAATTCCCGTTCTGTGAATGTAATTTTTGCCGGTCGGACGCTTTACGCACTTTTTCGCTATGTTATAGAAACATTTATTATCAAGAGCTTCACTTTCACTGATTAAATTAGGGCGTCACTTCAGATGCAAGGCGGGAAAAATACTGCGCCTGTGACAGGCCCCACTGGAGACTAATGCGATGTTTGTCAAACCCGAACCTTTGGATAAATCTAAGCACGCTGATTTTAAATTCTCGCCGGTCAAGAGTTTTAAATTCGCCAAGGGGCAGCCCAGCGCGCCGATTCCCGCAGGGGAGATGATTGAAGCCGCACGTCATTTCGCCATTGTTTTTCCGGAAGGGACGGAAAAGGGCAAGCTGCTGCCCCAGGCGCTTTTTTCAATGCGGGCGGGTGAAAACGCCTTTGTACAGAAAGACGGCGGCTGGGCGGCGCCCTATATTCCCGCTCACATCCGCCGCTACCCGTTCATTTTAGGGGAATTGGAGGAGCCGGGAAAATTCACCATCATGATGGATGTCGAGGCGCCTCAGTTTAAAGGGAAGAAAGGCGAGCCTCTCTTTGTCAAAAAAGAGGGGAGTGCGGAATTGGAAGCCTCCGACGTCATTGTCCAGGCGCGCGAATTTCTGGGCCGTTTTCAGCAAGAGCTTGCCGCGACCTCCAATCTGATGGAGCCGTTGGCGGAAAAAGACATCCTCGTGTCGCGCTCGGTCGAGGTTAAAGTGGATGACCGGGAAGCGAAACTTTCTGGTTTCCGCGTGGTTGATCCGGAAAAGCTCGCCAAACTCGATGACGCCGTTCTGGGGGAATGGACGCGCAGCGGTCTGCTCAGTATTGTTTACGCCCATCTCCATTCTTTGGGGAATGTGCGCGAGTTGGTGCGCCTGCAGCCGCCTTCGGCGTCGCCAGAGCCCAAGCCGTGATGGGGGAAGGCGCGCGTTGTCCGCTATGAGACTGTGGTTTGTTCACCAAAACTTTCCCGGCCAGTACCGCCATATAGCGAAACATTTTGCTGACGATCCGGCTTGCGACGTGGTCACGATTGGCGAAAATACGCATTTGAAGCTGGCGGGCGCAAATCAGTATACGTATCAAAAGCCGAAAACGGCTTCCCCTGGCACGCACCACTATATTCGGGGCCTTGAATCTGCGGTCAGGCGCGGCCAGGAGGTGGCCCGTCTGGGCCTGGAACTGAAGAAAAAGGGGATGGCGCCCGATATCGTGTGTTCTCATCCGGGGTGGGGCGACACGATGTACTTTAAAGAATTGTTTCCTGACGCAAAATTTCTGAGCTATTTTGAGTTTTACTACCGGCCCACCGGCGCCGATGTCGGGTTTGACCCCGAATTTGCGAATGTGGGTCTTGATGACGTGTGCCGCGTGCGCACAAAAAACACAGTCAACCTATTGACGCTTGAATTGGCCGATTGGGGGGTCTGCCCGACTTTGTGGCAATCCGCGCAATTTCCCCAAGCTTATCAATCCAAGATGAGCGTTATTCACGACGGCGTTGATATCGATGCGGTCCTTCCGAATCCTCAAGGGCAGGTGAAGGTGGGGCGCGATCAACGAAGTTTTAGCCGGGAAGACGAAGTCATCACTTTTGTCGCCAGAAATTTAGAGCCTTATCGGGGCTTCCATATTTTTATGCGGGCCTTGCCTGATCTGTTGCGCCGCCGCCCCAAGGCGCATGTGTTCATTATTGGGGGCGATGAGGTGAGTTATGGCCGTCCGGCGCCCGATGGCAAAACCTATCGGCAAATGTTGATGGAAGAGGTGGGCGATAAAGTAGATGTGGACCGGGTGCACTTCTTTGGCCGCGCGCCCTATCGGCATTATTTGAATATTCTCCAAATATCTTCCGTTCATGTCTATTTGACCTATCCGTTTGTTCTCTCCTGGTCGTTGATGGAGGCAATGTCCACGGGCTGTCCTATCGCCGCTTCCAGAACGCCGCCGGTGGAAGAGGTGATCGAGCACGGCAAAAATGGCTTGTTGTTTGATTTTTTCTCGGCGGAGGAACTCGG
>JAJFIM010000174.1 GCA_021774995.1 Alphaproteobacteria bacterium
GTCATCGAACTGCGGCCCGTCAAACGGATTGAATGCCGCGGCGGCGGCGGCTGGCGTCAAGAGATGCGCGCCTTCATTCTTGTCTCGACTGGTTTCCATGATATTTTTTCCGCTTCGCTTTGTTGTTCCTGTCAACTTCTCATGATTGGTAAAGGCCGCCATTGACGTGCAGGGATTGTCCCGTGACGTAATCAGCGGCGTCGCTGCACAGGTATGAGGCAGTTCTGGCGATATCTTCCGGTGCGCCGATCCGGCCAAGAGGAATTTGTTTGGGCCGTTGTTCCAGGAAAGTTCCCGGCGCCATTCCGTCGCGTTTTTCGATATTGCGCGCGGTCTCCTCCATCAGCTCGGTCATGATGTTGCCGGGACAGATGGTATTCACGCAGATTTGATGCGGCGCTAATTCCGCAGCCAAAGACCGGGTGAGACCCAGCATGCCGGCTTTTACGACGCTGTACCCGACATCCTGACCAAAAGCGAGATAGCTCATCATCGACCCCATATTTATGATCCGGCCCCAATTGGCGGCGATCATGGCGGGGGCGACAGCGCGCGCGGCCAGCAAAGGGCCGGTGAGCATCGTGTCCAAAACTTTATGCCAGATCTTTAAATCAACCTCGATGGCGGGCGTTTTTGTGTAGATGCCCGCATTATTGACAAGAATTGTCGGCGCGCCCAGTTCGCGGCTTGCGGTCGCAACGGCTTGGTTGACGCTTTGCTCATCGGCAACATCCATAATCACAGGCAGGGCCTTGCAGCCCTCGCGTCTAAGCTCTTCTCCGGCCGCGACGACTTTTTCACCATTGATGTCAGCCAGTATGACGGCGGCTCCATCCTGGGCGAGTTGGCGCCCGATCGCCAAGCCGATTCCCTGCGCGCCTCCCGTGATAAATGCCGTTTTTCCTTGTAAAGACATGAGTAATTCCTTTTATTTGCACCCGAACCGCTTCACTAACGAATGAGGCCGCAGCCTGGATTCCCAATATCAATAGGGGCAGGATACGGCCAAAATTTAGTCCACACACGCGATGTCATTTTGCACATTTGCGTTCACATACGGTTCCCGCGACGGGGAATAGCCCGTCAGGAACGGCGGCGGCAATACGCCTTGCGGATGAGCATGAAACATCCGGAGCGTTGCGAGGCGCCATCAAATGTGATCAAACTATGTGATCAAGTGAAATTTATGTCAAGGGGCCCGGCTGTTGCGGATCATGGCCAATTATTCGTCTAAAAGCGGCGCCGCTTAACAAAACCACCGATTTAACTTGATCACAAAAGATGATCACAATAATGTCCGAGCGCTCGGAGATTGCGATTCTTGGCAGACAAGCTCATAGCTGTGAGGCGCGCGTTTTATGTCGCGGGTTGAGTTCGTTCTGAAAACCGTTGGAGCAAATTAGAGGTGACATGCAGTTAAACAGACAAGACCTGATCGAAGCTTATCGGCGCATGCGGACCATCCGAGAATTTGAAGACCGTATCCATCTGCTCAATGAAAAGGGAGAAGTTCCTGGCTTCATTCATCTTTCGGCGGGGCAGGAGGCGAGCGCGGCAGGCATTTGCATGCATCTGCGCGATGCGGATTACATCGCCAGCACCCATCGCGGCCATGGACATTCCCTGGCAAAGGGGTGCGACGTCACCGGCATGATGGATGAAATATTTGCAAAAAGCACAGGTCTTTGCAAAGGCAAGGGCGGATCGATGCATATTGCCGATCTCACCAAAGGCATGCTTGGCGCCAATGGCATTGTCGGGGCCGGCATTCCGCTGACGGCCGGAGCGGCGCTTACTGCAAAAGTTCTTGGGACGGATAATGTGGCCGTCGCATTCTTCGGTGACGGCGCCTTTAACGAAGGCGCGACCCTGGAAACGATGAACCTTGCCAAGGTGATGAATTTGCCGATGATTTTCGCGCTGGAAGATAACGGCTATGGCGAGGCCACCCCGGCGAGTTGGGCTATTGGCGGCGATGTTCTGGAGCGCGCCAAGGGCTTTGGCCTGCCGGCCCAGCGCGTGGATGGGCATGATTTCTTTGCTGTTTATGAGGCGATGCGCGGCGTGGTCGAGCAAGTGCGCGCAGGGACCGGGCCGCAACTCCTGCACATCAAATTATACCGCTATTATGGTCACTTCGAAGGTGATGCGGCGACTTATCGCCCTAACGGTGAAGCCAAGAAGGTGCGGGAGGAAAAAGACTGCCTCATGCTCTTCAGGGAAAAAGTCACCACGGCGGGCCTGCTGGAAAAGGCCCAGCTTGACGCCCTCGACAGCGATGTTGTCACGCTGATCGACCAGGCTATTGAACATGCGGTTGCCGCGCCAAAACCAGAACCTGGCGATCTGCTTACAAACGTTTATTCATCCTTTTGATGGGGCCGAGAAGAGCATGAGTGTTAAATCTTTTAGGGAGGCGCTCAACGAGTCTCTGCGGCAGGAAATGCGCCGCGATCCCACAATCATTATGATTGGCGAAGATATTGCGGGCGGTATCGGCGGCGCGGGGGAGGAAGACGCCTGGGGGGGCGTGATGGGCGTTACCAAAGGCCTGCTGGGCGAGTTCGGGGCCAACAGAGTATTCGATACGCCCATCAGCGAAATGTCATATATCGGCGCGGCGGTGGGCGCGGCGGCGACGGGCCTCAGGCCGGTTGCCGATCTGATGTTTTGCGATTTTATCGGCTGTTGTCTGGATCAGGTCATGAATCAAGCCGCCAAGTTTCGCTATATGTTTGGCGGCGAAGCTGAAATGCCTTTGGTTATTCGCACGCAATGCGGCGCCGGCTTTAACGCTTCGGCCCAGCACAGCCAGACGCTCCACGCTTTGTTCACGCATATTCCGGGTCTGAAAGTCGTCATGCCGGCAACGCCTTATGACGCCAAGGGGCTGCTGACGCACGCTATTCGCGACAACGATCCGGTCATTTTTTTAGAAAACAAACTTATGTATGACGATAAGGGGGAGGTGCCGGACGAGCCTTATACGATTGATTTTGGCGAGGCTAATTTTACGCGCGATGGAGCGGATGTGACAATTTGCGCTTTGGGGCGCATGGCGAACCTGGCGGCGGAGGCGGCCGATCTCCTGGCCGGGCAGGGCATTCAGTGCACGGTCATCGATTTGCGCACGGCGTCTCCATTGGACGAAGAGTCGATCTGCGAGTCGGTGGAGGAAACCGGCCGTCTTGTTGTTGTCGATGAGGGAAACCCCCGCTGCGGTTTGGCGGCGGATGTGGCGGCTCTTGTAGCGACGAAGGCGCTGTTCGCGTTGGAGGCGCCGGTTAAACTCGTGACCCCGCCTCATACGCCCGTGCCGTTCGCGCCCAATTTGGAAGCTTTGTATGTGCCGGATGTCGCCAGAATAACCGCTGCGGTGAGGGATGTTGTGAAAGATTAAAAAAGTTTCATATGTCTATGGCGTAACAGAATAAAAGAATGATTGAAAAATGAGGACAGCATCCCGATGAGTGAACAAATCCACCCCCTGGTGATGCCCAAATGGGGCCTTTCGATGCTGGAAGGGACGGTGGTTAAGTGGCATTTCGATGTCGGCGACGCCGTGCGTTCTGACGCTGTCGTCGCTGAGATCGAGTCAAGTAAAATCGCCAATGAAATGGAAGCTCACGCCGATGGCGTTCTAAGACGCAGATTTGTCGAAGAGGGGGAAACGCTTCCCGTCGGCGTTCTGTTGGGCGTCATTGCGGATGCGTCCGTATCAGATCAAGAGATCGACGCCTTTGCGGCGTCGTTCACGCCTGACAGTGATGCGGAGGCTTCAGAGGGCGGGGGGGAAGCGCCGCCGTCGGGGGCGGCGCACCCTGTTCAAGAGGGGACGCCAGCGTTGCAGGGGGCGGGATCTTCAG
>JAJFIM010000175.1 GCA_021774995.1 Alphaproteobacteria bacterium
GTATGACTAAAACTCACTGGCGCACTTCCAATAGCCATTACATTTTTATCTTTTTTGCAATGCTTGCCGGTCTCGCCGTTCTCATTGGCGTCACCCCTGATGCGTTTGCGCACGGCGTCACCGAAGGCGACAAAGGCTATATTCAGGAAAGCTCGGGGGTCATGCTCGCGCCGTTTATTTATCTGGGCGCGAAGCACATGATTACCGGCTATGACCATATACTGTTCTTATTTGGGGTCATCTTCTTCTTATACCGCCTGCGAGATGTGGGCATATACGTCACTTTGTTCGCCATTGGCCACGTCATCACGTTGCTTTCGGGCGTTTTGATGGAAATCAGCTTTAACGCCTATATCATCGATGCGATCATCGGCTTTTCAGTCGTTTATAAAGCGCTTGATAATATGGGCGCCTATCAACGCTGGTTTGGTTTTCAACCCAATACGAAAGCTGCAACGTTTATTTTCGGGCTGTTTCATGGGTTTGGCCTTGCGACCAAAATTCTGGATTATGAGATTTCTCCCGATGGACTGTTGTCTAATCTCATCGCGTTTAATGTCGGCGTTGAAATAGGCCAGCTTCTCGCTCTGGCGGCAATCCTGATTGCGATAAGTTACTGGCGCCGCTTCGGTAGTTTCCTGCACCATGCTTTTGCGGCAAACACTCTGCTGATGGCGGCTGGTTTTCTTCTGATCGGATACCAACTCACCGGGTATTTCATTTCCTGAAAAAATTAAAGTGTTGCAATCACGAATAAGGATACACCTATGTATAATAAGAACATTCCTGAAGATACGGAACTCCCCTCATCCGACAAATTGATCAAATCGACGCTCATCGCTGCGGCAACAGCCGCCCTCCTCCTTGTCACCGTTGTGCTGCCCGCTGAATATGGCATTGACCCGACAGGTGTTGGCGCGTTAACCGGCCTCAAGAAAATGGGCGAGATCAGGGTCTCTCTTGCTCAAGAGGTTGCCGTTGAGAAAGCCTTAGAGGCGGCCGCCCAGCTCGCTGCGCGCGTTGAACCGCAAACGGCCTTCAATTATTCTGTCGGCCCAGAAGGGAGCGTCTTAAAGACCCACGAGATGAAAGTCACGCTTGCGCCCGATGAAGGCACTGAAATTAAACTCAAAATGATCAAGGGAAAAAAAGCGAATTACGTCTGGTGGTCCGATGGAGGCGCGGTAAATTTTGACGTCCATGCCGATTCAGATGAACTGAACATCGATTATCACAGTTACTTTAAAGGAAAGAACCAACGCAGAAAGGGCGTCATCGAAGCCGCCTTTGACGGCAATCATGGCTGGTTCTGGAGAAACCGGACTTCTGAATCGCTGACCGTCACACTGCAAACTGACGGAGAATATCTGGATATAAAGCATTTGAAATAATCACTATGATTGACCCGCCAAAAGAGATTGATACTTTTATTCTTTATATCCCTCAGCAATGATCTTTCTGACCTATGTCCGATACCACACTTTCAAAAAATCCTATTGCCACTCTGCTTGAGATCATGCGCACTTTGCGGGATCCGGAGAGGGGCTGCCCATGGGACGTCAAGCAAAGCTTTGCCACCATCGCGCCTTTCACGATTGAGGAAGCTTATGAGGTCTCTGACGCTATTGACCGAGAGGACTGGGACGACCTACGGGGCGAATTAGGCGACCTTCTGTTGCAAGTTGTCTTTCATGCGCAAATGGCTGATGAGAAAGGCTATTTTGATTTTGACGATGTGGTTCGCTCCATTAGCGAAAAAATGACGCGCCGTCATCCGCATGTGTTCAAAACGCAAGATCAAAGCCAAGTCGCCACGCCCGAAAGCGTGCGGGAGACCTGGGAAGAAATCAAAGATCAGGAAAGAGCCATAAAGCGCGCTGATGGCGAATCCATTCTCGACAGTGTCCCCCGCGCCCTGCCCGCACTGAGCCGCGCTGTCAAACTGCAATCCCGCGCCGCCCGCGTCGGCTTTGACTGGCCGTCCACAGCGCAGGTCATCGATAAACTCAACGAGGAAATGCTCGAACTGTCGGCCGAATTAGTCGAAGAAGATAACGCCGAACGCGTTCTTGAGGAACTAGGAGATTTATTGTTTGTTTATGCAAATTTAGCGCGGCATTTAAAAGTAGACCCTGAGGCCGCGCTTACGTCCACTAATGATAAATTTATAAAACGATTCAAGTATATTGAGCGAAAACTTGATGCAATGGATAAGTCCCCAGAAGGCTCGTCACTGGAAGAAATGGACGCTTTGTGGGACGAGGCTAAAGAGCACTGCTGAGATACCTCTCTCACTCACCCTGTTTGGGCAAGCATGTCCGGCATGTTGATCAAGCCATAGCCGAACCGTTTTTCAAATCTCCCGATATCGGGCGGCGTGAGCGCGACACGCATCTGAACAGCGCCCTCCGGGCCCTCCTCTCGTTCTCTCACCTGTCCGTGGTCATAGAGCCACGCCATGGCCGCGCCGATGTTTTCGCCGTGTAAATTCAAAGACACGATGCGTCTCTGCGCCGAGATAAGCACATCGAGATCATTGAGCAGCGCCTCCACCCCCTCGCCCGTCATGGCGGATATGAGATGTGAGTGGCGCCCCAGCGGCCGCTGCGTGAGGCGCTCCGTTTCATCGATCTGATCGGCCTTGTTGAGAGCAATTACCATATGTCGATCTGAAGGTCCCGCCTCATCTTGACCAACGCCAAGCTGTTTCAAAATAGAAAGGACGTCCCGCTCCTGCGCCTCCGTATCAGGGTCTGCGATGTCCCGGACATGCACGATCACATCCGCCTCTAAGACTTCTTCCAGCGTGGCGCTGAAGGCGGCTATCAGCTCTGTGGGCAGATCTGAGATGAACCCCACAGTATCCGAAAGGATGGCCTGCGCGCCGCTGGGAAGATCAAGCCGGCGCATTGTTGGGTCCAGGGTTGCGAATAAGAGATTTTCAGCATGAACATCCGCTGCGGTAAGGCGGTTAAACAGAGTTGATTTTCCGGCATTGGTGTAGCCTACAAGCGCAATAACGGGATAAGGGACCTGCCGCCGCGCGCTGCGATGTAAGGCGCGAGTGCGTTTAACCGTTTCGAGTTGGCGTTTAAGGCTGGTTATTTTTTGCAGGAGAATGCGGCGATCAGATTCGATTTGCGTTTCACCGGGACCGCCAAGGAAACCGACGCCGCCGCGTTGTCTTTCAAGGTGGGTCCAAGAGCGCACCAACCGGCTTCGCTGATACTCCAAATGCGCCAACTCCACCTGCAACCGGCCTTCCCGCGTGCGCGCGCGATCTCCGAAGATCTCCAGGATCAGGGCGGTTCGATCAAGCACCTTCACATCCCAGGCGCGTTCTAAATTGCGTTGCTGAATGGGGGTTAACGCGCAATTCATCACCGCCAATTGGACATCTAACGCTTTTATCTCTTCGCCTAGGCTCTCAACCTTGCCTTTGCCAAACAGCGTGCTTGGCCTAATCGCGGCAAAGGGAACGCATTGCGCGTTCGCAATTTCAAGATCAATTGCGGCGGCTAGCCCGCACGCCTCTTCGAGGCAACGCTCTGGGCTGCGGGCATGCTCTTCTGGAGGTGAGGAAGTCTGGCGCTTGACCGGGTGAATGATGAAGACAGACGGTTTGTCGGCTTGAGGGCCCCTCACTTGACCCCCTGAATGTTTGACAAAGTACTCTTAAAACTCACTCTTTACTCTCCACTCCATCATTGTTTTCAGTTTCCGGATCAAACAGTTGAACCGGTTCAGAGGGCATGATTGTCGAGATCGCATGTTTATACACCAATTGCGATTGTCCGTCGCGGCGCAACAGGACGCAAAAGTTATCAAACCATGTGATCGCGCCCTGAAGTTTGACACCGTTTACAAGAAAAACAGTGACGGCCATTTTCGATTTTCGGACTGAATTTAAGAAAATGTCCTGAAGATTTTGTTTTTTTTCCGAAGCCACGTGGGGGTCCTATCTATCGAGTAAAATATCATTTTAAAAATACTATCCTCCCCCAATATACTTTTATTGTTGGGGTTGCTCCCACAATTTTACGCGTTTGGGGGAAGACGGCCCATTAGATGCTAGGATTGCGTTCTGCCGCAAGAGCGAAATGTGAAAAGTTGAGTTTTTCTCACAAATTCCATGCGCTAAACCTCAAATGCCCGCCTGGAGCGCGGCTGATTGACGGGCGGCATTTTGATAGGCGCGTCTGAGCTTAAGCGTGATCGGCCCGGCGCCGCCGCGCCCGACCGTAATCCCATTAATAGATGCGACCGGCAATACCATAATGGATGCGGCGGATATGAAGGCTTCTTGTGCGCGTTGTGCTTGCTCAAGAGTGAACATTTGTTCAACAACTGTCAGTCCGCATTGCCTGGCAACCACGTCTATGATGAAACGCCGGGTGACGCCACTCAAAATATCAGGCCCCAAGGGCCGCGTGACCGCCTGCCCCTGCGCATTTATGATCCAGGCATTGGTTGAACTGCCCTCCGTGACAAAACCCTTGTCGTCGATAAGCCAAGCCTCAAATGCGCCCGCCTCGCGCGCGGCCTGCTTTGCAAGAATATTGGGGAGAAGCGATACCGATTTGATATCACAGCGGCCCCAACGCGCATCAGGTATGGAAATCACGGCCACGCCTTGCCCGGCTAGGCGATCAAGCGCCGCGTAGTTCAAATGCCGCGCCGTTATGACAAGTGAAGCCTGGATATAGCCTCCTGGAAAAGCGTGATCGCGCGGCGCCACACCGCGGGTGATTTGAAGGTAAACGAGACCGGCTTGCACGCGATTGAGCCTGACGACTTGGCGTAA
>JAJFIM010000176.1 GCA_021774995.1 Alphaproteobacteria bacterium
GAGCGCCAAGGGACCGAGACCAAGCTCGAACAGGCGATTTCCTCGGGCCGATTGGTAGTAATAGTCACGTTTGGGTGTCGCACGGGCGATGATTTCGATCTGGCGAACATTGAGACCAAACTGCTCATAGATCGCTTTTGCTTGCGGTTCGATGGCTTGGGTATTGGGCAGGAATATGCGGTTGGGGCAACTCTCGATGATCGTCGGGGCAATCGAACTGCCGGCGATATCGGTAAGGCCTTGCGTCGCAAACCAGACAGAAACGTTCTTTTTACGGAGCGTTTTGAGCCATTCGCGAATACGCTTGGCGAAAGTCGGATTATCGAGAAAGAGCCAGGCTTCATCCAAAATAAGGAGAGATGGTCGGCCCGCGAGTCCGGTCGAATGCCCGCTATCAAACTGTTCTTCCAAGCGGTGGAAAAGATAGGTGAGGACCGGGAGGACGGTGCCCGCCTGCCCCATCAATTCTTCCATCTCAAAACATTGGACCGACTTAAGCTGCAGTCGATCTTCGTCGGCATCAAAGAGACGTCCGAACGGGCCTTCCAAGGTGTAGGGCTGAAGCGCCTGACGCAGAGCATTTGACTGCAAAAGGATGGAAAGACCCGTTAGGGTGCGCTCTTTGATAGGCGCGGCTGCGAGACTATTGAGCGCAGACCAGACCGCCTCCTTGATGTCCGGCGTAATCGCAACGTTCTCATGAGCCAGCAGGCTCAAGATCCAACTTTGCGCAAAGGATCGCTCGCCCTCGACATCGATCCGCGCCAAGGGCTGAAACGCCAAGGCGCCTTTTTCACCATTATTGGCGGCACCAAGATCGAAATAGGACCCGCCCATGCCAAGTACGGCGGCGCGCGCCGACCCGCCCTTATCGAATAGGGTGATCTGTGCGTGCGCGTAGCGCCGAAACTGAAGCGCTGCCAAGGCCAGAAAAACCGACTTGCCCGCCCCTGTGGGCCCGACAATCAATGTGTGCCCGACATCGCCGATATGGGTTACGAGCCGGAACGGCGTCGCGCCATTTGTCTTCACCATCATCAAGGGCGGACCGCCCAGGTGGTTATTAGACGGTGGCCCGGCCCACACGGCGGAGATCGGCATCATATGGGCAAGGTTCAGCGTATTGATCGGCGCCTGGCGCACATTGGCGTAAACATGTCCCGGCAGAGAGGAAAGCCAAGCCTCAACCGCGTTGACACTCTCTTCGATGATTGCAAAGCCGCGACCGTTGATGAGACGGTCCAAGGCGCGGATTTTATGGCGCAATCGTGCCGGGTCTGCGTCCCAAACCGTTACGGTGGTGGTGACGTAGCCGTAAGAAACGAGATCACCGCCCAGTTCCTGTAAGGCGGCATCGGCATCTGCCGTTTTATTGTCCGCATCGCTATCGACCAGGGCCGAATCTTGATTGGTCATGACTTCTTTGATGATGGCGGCGATGGATTTGCGCTTGGCGAACCAATGACGGCGCTGGCGCGTGATGACCTTGTTGGCTTGCCATTTATCGAGCGCGATGAACCTTGTCATCCAACGATAGGAAAAATCGAGATCATTGAGCGCCCCCAACATGCCGGGTGTGGTCGATCCGGGAAAGCCTAGGATCGTCAACGTGCGCATATGCGAGGGACCCAACATCGGCTCCAGGCCGCCGGTCAGGCTGGTGTCGACCAAAATAGCGTCGAGATACGCAGGGATCTCCGGCACTGCGATGGGATGGCGCCTTAACGAGATACAATCGTGAAGATAGGTGAGCGTCTCGCCATCGTTAAGCGGCGCCAATTCCGGCATGAGTGTGCTGAGAGCATCGAAGATGCGGTCGGTCTCGGCGATAAACCCATCGAGGGTGTCGCGGTAATCGACGCCTTTGGTCTTGTCGGAGCTCTCATACAGGAGCTTCTCGGCCCGACCGACATTCTCCGCAGGCGGCAAAAAAACAAGTGTCAGAAAGAAACGGCTTTCATAATGGGCATCCTCTTCCTCGAAGGCGGCACGGCGTTCTTCCTCCACCATTGATGACAACGGGTCAGGAAAATGATCGTGAGGATAGTCACGCGCTTCGCTGCGGGCCGCCTCAAAAAACAAGGCCCAACCGGAACCGATGCGGCGCAGGATATTATTGATCCGGGCACAGGTGGCGACAAGTTCCGCTTCCGTCGCGCTCTCCAGATCCGGCCCCCGAAACCGCGCTGTGCGCTGAAAGCTGCCGTCTTTGTTCAAGACAATGCCGGGCGCGACCAGACAGGCCCAGGGCAAATAATCGCCAAGCTGCGTCTGCGTTGTGCGGTACTCGGAGAGATTTAGCATGAGAGATATCCCTTATGACGCACATGGCGGATCAAAACTTCCATGAAACGTGGATCTTTCTTGGCGGCGTAGACCGCTGCCGCATGACCCAATAGCCAGACGGCAAGTCCTGCGATCCAGAGCTGAAGACCGAGCCCTAAGGCGGCAGCGAGCGTCCCGTTGATGATCGCCACGCCCCTGGGGGCTCCCGCCATCAGGATCGGCTCAGTTAAGGAGCGATGCAGAGGGATTTCGTATCCTTCGATTGTCATGGGCGCGCTCCTCATCCAACCAAGGCGCCGCCGCCAAAGGAGAAGAACGACAGGAAAAAGCTCGTCGCCGCGAAGGCGATCGAAAGCCCGAAGACGATTTGCACCAGGCGCCGAAAGCCGCCGGAGGACTCGCCAAAGGCCAAAGCCAGACCGGTCATAATAATGACAATGACCGCGACGATCCGCGCCACCGGTCCCTCAATCGATTGAAGGATCTGCGTGAGCGGTGCTTCCCACGGCATGCCCGACCCGGCGGCCTGAGCCGACCCGGTCAAGCAGATCAGCAAAAGAAAAGTAAAAATCGCGAGGGATTTTGAGTTTGTTGGGTCCATGAGTGTCCTCCAGATCAGGCGGTTGAAAGGGATAGAGGTGTGAGATTTGAGAGTTGGTAGTCACCATCGCACCCAAGCCCCGTGACTTCGGCGATGGTCTCTACACGCCGCGCATCACCGCGACCGCGCATAAAGACGACAAGGTCGATGGCTTCGGCGATAAGGTGCCGTGGCACGGTGATCACCGCCTCCTGGATCAGTTGCTCCAGGCGATAAAGACCGGCACGTGCTGAGTTCGCGTGGCACGTGGTGATGCCGCCCGGGTGACCGGTGTTCCAGGCCTTGAGCATATCGAGGGCTTCGGGCCCCCTCACCTCACCGACGATGATCCGGTCGGGACGCAGACGCAAAGTTGACCGTACCAACCGACCCAATGTCGCCACGCCTGGTTTGGTGCGGAGGCTGACACAATCTTCGGCCGCGCAATGAAGTTCACGCGTATCCTCGATCAGGATCACCCTATCGCCGCCAATCGCGACTTCTGCCAGGAGCGCATTAACAAGTGTTGTTTTGCCGGAGCTGGTGCCGCCGACAACAAGGATATTCTTGGCGGACGTTACCGCGTCTGCCAGAATTTTCGCCTGAACAGGACCCATAATTTGAGCCTCAACATAATCGCCCAAGCGATAGAGCACTTTGGCCGGTTTGCGGATGGCAAAGCACGGAGCGGAAGCAATTGGCGGCAGCAATCCTTCAAACCGCTCACCACTTTCGGGCAATTCGGCGGAGATGATCGGATTAAGGCCATGACATTCTTGGTGGAGATGACTTGCGACCAGACGGATAATGCGCTCGATCTCGGCGGCGTCCAGACGCGTACCCGTATCGGCGCGCCCGTCGCCGTGACGATCGACCCACAGTTTGCCATCCGGGTTGACCATCACTTCAATGATCGCGGGATCGCTCAGCGCGGCCGTGATCGCCGCGCCCATGGCGGTCTTCAACATGGCCTGCCGACGCTCGCCGGTAACTGAAGTTTGGGACGCGCTAAAAAGATCAGTCATCAACGGCCTCGCTCTCCCCAGAATCAGACCCTTGGCTGTTCTTCTTGACCGCGTCGAGGGCGTCGATCTCTTCGGACGTGAAGAAATCGCTCGTCCTGGGATCGATCTCTTCGAGAACGTCACGGATCATGTTTTTGCCGCCCGCCAGCCTGCGGGCAAGTTGAGTTACGAAATACTCGAAGCGCTCCTTACCGAGCGCCCGGGCTGGCGCTTGTTCCGCTCCCGGCAGTGGCGGCGTAATGGTCAGGTAATAGCGGACAAAGAGCGCCACACTCTCACTGAGGATGGTCTGATCCCGGTCTAATCGCTCAAATTGGCGCGAGATCCGATCGAGCCGTCGAATGATCGCAGCATCGCGTTGATCGTCCCGCTCGGGCGTGAGGAACGCGGCGAGTGCGGCTTCGGTAATAGCTGATTTCGAGACGCCTGGCCGTTTGACCGCGATGCGTAATTGCTCATCAACCTGGTCGGATAGATAGATGCAAAGACGGGCTTTCACTTTATCTCTCCTAGAAATTTGGGATTAGATCGTCGTCGGATTGATCAAGGGCGTAGGCTTGGCGAATTGGCTCCACCCGCCCCAAGGGGTTGATGTTCTCGGGCCCAACCGGATGATCGAATTCGTCCTCAAACAGATGGGCGTCAGGATTAAGCTCGCTCTCTTGCGACGAAGCTTCTTCTTGCAATTCCGGATGACGCGAAAGACCGCCCTCTTCCTCATTGCTGCCAAAGCCCGCCCGGGGCGATGCCCTACCCGGAACCTCATGCGGTACCCTTACTCGGACGCCCCAATCGTCGACCCGGGGAGACGGCCGATCCAAATAGGGACCGCCCGTCTCCAGGCGCGGCGGGGGAATCAGCCGTGCCGTAAAATTACTGTCTTGGTAATACTTCAGTTTGCTGGCGCGGATCGGGGCGAGACCGGAGACCATGATGAGTTCTTCGTCCGCACCGAGCTGCATGACCTCGCCGGGCGTCAAGAGCGGACGGGCCGTTTCTTGGCGCGAGACCATGACATGGGCAAGCCACGGCGCCAGACGATGGCCGGCATAGTTACGCTGCGCGCGCAGCTCAGTTGCGGTTCCGAGCGAATCTGAAATTCGCTTGGCGGTGCGTTCATCGTTGGACGCAAAGGCAATCCGGACATGGCAATTATCGAGAATAGAATTGTTCTCACCATAGGCTTTGGTGATCTG
>JAJFIM010000177.1 GCA_021774995.1 Alphaproteobacteria bacterium
ATAGCGCCAAAGAAGGCAAAATCGCTCGTCAAATCCCAGCTTTTGAATGTGCGGCCGGGCGTCAAGGAAATGCTTTTGCCAATGGTGGAGCGTCCGCGCGTAATCAAGTCCGAAAGTAACGCTCTCCTTCCACAACAGGCCCGCTTTTTCGACTTGGGCTTTCAGGGCCTGCGGGCTGGGCAGCATGCCGCCCGGAAATATGTATTTTTGTATGAAATCCGTTCGCTTTTTGTATTCTTCGAAATGCTTATCCGCGATGGTGATAATCTGGAGGCCGGCCACGCCTCCCGGTTTTAGACATGCGGATAATCTCTTGAAATAAACCGGCCAATAGTGGATTCCCACGGCTTCGAACATTTCAATGGAGGCAATCCGGTCAAATTCGCCTTCAACTTTTCGGTAGTCCTGCAAGCGAAACGAGACTTTGTCTTGAAGGCCTTTTTGAACAATCCGCTCTTGAGCATAATGTAACTGCTCCGAACTGATGGTGACGCCGGTGACGCGGCAGCCAATTTCGCCGGCTGCGTATTCCGCAAACCCGCCCCACCCACTGCCGATCTCAAGCAAATGATGCTCTTCTTTCAAGTCGATGCTTTTCGCCAGTGACCGGTATTTGTTGATTTGCGCTTGGGAAAGGTCCTGGTCCGGCGCGGCAAAGCGGGCGGCCGAATACGTCATTGTCGGGTCAAGCCAGGCGGCGTAAAAATCATTGCCCATATCATAATGGGCCATGATGTTATGCTTGGCGCCGCGCGTTGTGTTTCTACGCAAAAAGTGAAGAAAACGCTGTACGAGGCGAACAATGAATTTACTGTTGAAGAATGCGGCGACATGATCTCCATTCAGTGAGACCACTTCCAGCAGCGTGGTCACATCCGGGCTTGACCATTCTTTGTTGAAATAGGATTCAGCGATGCCGATCGTGCCTCGGCGCAGCAGGCTTTTCGCAAAAGCGTATTTATGAATGACGAGCACGCCCTCGCGGCCCGGTTTTGGTCCTTGAAAGCGCAAAGCGCGCCCATCGGGCATGATGACAACCAGGGCGCCCTGGTCGATCTTCGCGGCCACCGACACGAACTTGCGCATGAAAAAAGGCAGATCCGACAGATCGGGGAGGCGGGCTGGATCAACCAAGTGAATGTTATTGGGAAGCGAAAAAGGAGGATCAATGCCTGAAGAGATTTCAGGCGCCGGATCAACATTCCTCTTATGGTGCGCACTCATGAAAGCCACTCGCTTTTAGAAGTCGGGCGCCGCGTCGCTATCATAATGGGGGGCGCGAGGCGGTGAAAGCATTATATTGGCGAGCAATGGGCGGTCACGTCTGAAAGCCCCTTAAGAAAGGCGCACGCAGTTCCGGCGTAAAATGGGATTTTCGCGAGGTAACGGGCCTTTAACGGCGTTTGTGGCACTTTGAGGGATATGGAGTTTCTTTTGAGTGCTTGAGAGTATGAACGCGACATTCTTACGAAAATGCGCCCTTATTATCAGTCTGATCACCGGGCTGGTGTTGGGGCTGTCTTTTTCCGTCCGGGCCAATGAGGGCGCCCCTGAGCCGGAGAAGACCGCGCCAGGCCCCACAGTCGTCGAGGTGCCGGTTCTGCTCATGCCTATCGCGACGTCATCCGGGCGCATGCATTATTACGCTTATCTGCTCATTCAATTGGAGATTCCCAGCCCTAATGACAGGTGGTCGGTGGAAGATAAAATTCCCTATATTCAGGATGCGTTTGTGCGCGAGCTGCATGCCCGGCCAAATGTGCAGAATGACGATCCCATGTTGATCGACGTGCCGGGAATCAAGGCGCGGCTAGCGGCCCGGATTCATGACATCTTCGGAGATGACCGGGTGGGAGAGATTATCTTCAAAGAGCTGGCCCTGCCGCGCGGCGCACAGAGTAGCGAATAGGCTTTGCTTTTCTTAACGCCATTTTCGTTGATCCATAACTCCACTCATTAAACTGGCTCCCATGACTTGCAGATAACTCAGTTTGTTAATCAAATCAAAGATTTGGGCCGAACTGGTTTCCGGGATGACGTCATTATCTGTCTGTGGCCTTGACGGTTGCTTTTCCAGCCCAGTTTTGGCATGGTCCGCCCGCTTTTGTATATCAATTGTCGATTTGGCGGCTCGGGTTCGTTAAATCGGTCAGTCTTTTATTTCACCATTACTTTCCCGCAAGGAACCGACCATGAGCATGGAATTGTGGCTAATTATCGCGTGTGGCCTCTTGGCTCTTTTTTATGGGGCGTGGGCGGCGCGCAATGTCTTATCGGCGAGCGCAGGCAATGAACGCATGCAAGAGATCGCCAGCGCCATTCAGGTGGCCGCAGGCGCTTATCTGAACCGGCAATACACCACCATCGGCTTAGCCGGAATTGTGGTCTTCGCGCTTCTTTGGGCGCTGCTCGGCGCGAAAGTGGCTATGGGCTTTCTCGTCGGGGCGATTTTATCGGGGGCGGCCGGTTATATCGGGATGCTGGTGTCTGTGCGCGCCAATGTCCGGACCACGCAAGCGGCGAGCATTTCTCTTGGTGCGGGCCTCAAAATTGCATTTCGCGCCGGCGCCGTGACGGGCATGTTGGTTGCCGGTCTGGCGCTGCTCGCAGTGACGGGATATTACGCCATTCTCACCGGTCCGATGGGATTTGAACCGGCGAGCCGCGCGGTAGTTGATTCGCTGGTGGCTCTGGGTCTTGGCGCTTCGCTTATGTCTATTTTTGCCCGTTTGGGCGGCGGTATATTTACCAAGGGCGCTGATGTGGGCGGTGATCTGGTGGGCAAGGTCGAGGCGGGCATTCCGGAAGACGATCCTCGCAATCCAGCCACCATCGCGGATAATGTCGGCGACAATGTTGGCGACTGCGCGGGCATGGCCGCCGACCTGTTTGAAACTTATGCAGTGACCGTCGTGGCCACCATGGTTCTGGCGTCTATCTTTTTCACGGCGGAAGGTCCGGTCGTTGTTTCTCAAATGATGCTTTATCCTCTGGCGATCGGCGGCGTGTGCATTATCACATCGATCATAGGGACGTTCTTTGTGCGGCTTGGCGCCAACAGCCAAAATGTCATGGGCGCGCTCTATAAGGGTTTTATCGCCACAGCGCTTCTCTCGCTCATCGCGCTTTGGCCGGTCACCGAGGCGGTGCTGGGAATGAATACGCAATACACCAGCGAAGGCATGACCTTCACGGGAATGACACTTTACTTATGCGGCGTCATGGGCCTGATCGTGACGGGCCTCATTATCTGGATCACCGAATATTATACCGGCACTAACTTTCGGCCGGTGAAAAGCATTGCTGCGGCGTCTCAGACCGGGCACGGCACGAATGTCATTCAGGGGCTGGCGGTTTCCATGGAATCTACGGCTCTGCCGGTGTTGACCATCATTGTCGGAATTCTCGTGACATATTCTTTAGCCGGGCTTTTCGGAATCGCCATTGCGGTGACTACCATGCTGGCTCTGGCGGGCATGGTTGTGGCGCTCGACGCCTTTGGGCCGGTGACGGATAATGCCGGCGGCATTGCCGAGATGGCGGAGCTTGATGAGAACGTCCGCAAAATAACGGACACGCTGGACGCGGTTGGCAACACCACGAAAGCGGTCACCAAAGGCTACGCCATCGGGTCGGCGGGCTTGGGCGCTTTGGTGCTGTTTGCCGCCTACACATCGGACATCAATCACTTTGTCAGCAATCCCGAACTATTCCCGGCGTTTAAGGGCGTTGTTTTGGATTTCTCCTTGTCCAATCCGTATGTCGTGGTTGGCTTGTTTTTAGGCGGGATGCTGCCTTATCTCTTCGGCTCCATGGCGATGATGGCGGTCGGACGGGCCGCGGGCGCCGTGGTGGAAGAAGTGCGCCGCCAATTCAAAGAAATACCAGGGATCATGGAGGGCACCGCGAAACCGGATTACGGACGGGCGGTGGACTTGCTGACCAAGGCGGCGATCAAGGAAATGATCGTGCCAAGCATGTTGCCCGTCTTGTCGCCGATCGTTGTCTACTGGGTGATGTCTTCGGTTGCCGGGAAATCGGCGGCTTTGTCAACGCTCGGCGCAATGCTGCTGGGCGTCATTGTCACGGGGATCTTTGTTGCGCTGTCCATGACGGCGGGCGGGGGCGCGTGGGATAATGCGAAAAAGTTCATTGAGGACGGTAATTTCGGCGGCAAGGGCTCGGAGTCTCATAAAGCGGCCATAACGGGCGATACAGTCGGCGATCCTTACAAGGATACGGCTGGCCCGGCAGTGAACCCGATGATCAAAATCACCAACATCGTTGCGCTTTTGCTGCTTGCCGTATTGGCGCACTAAAAATGATGAAGTTTGAGGGCGCTCCGCTTGGCGACAGGCGAGACGCTCTTTAAAACTGCCGCGTCACTGTCCCTGTGAGGGGGCGGGCAGTCTGCCGATATTGCCGAACATTTGTTCCAGGAAGGAGAGTTCCTTGCCGCGTGTGGGCGTTTTGCGGCCGACATATTCAACAACCTTACCGTCTTCAACGGTGTAGCCGGCAATATCAACCACATATTCCTCATCGTCAAAAATCACGGCCACGATATCGCGCTGCGTGACTTTGGGAGCGAAAAAAGCGAGGGTTTCTTCTTTGCTGGAAATGTAATACCAGACTTCGCTATCGAAGGAGGCGGCGGTGGACGGCGATCCGAGGCGTTGATAAACGGATTCTTTATTATCCACGCCAATCTGAACGGAAGAAATACGTTCTTGATCAGGGACATACCCGTGTTTATTAACAATTGGATTGCAGGCGGAAGTGGCCAAAGCGGCTGTGATTATTACACTGAGAATAGACTTTTTCACACGCGGTAAGAAAAACATTGTTATTTCCACTATTTCGGCGCGGCCGCCCTGTTGAAGTTTGTCTCAAGTACAATGGCCATGCCATAAATTCAAGCTTACAGAATACCGCGCTCTCTTGTCGCGAGGCAAGTCAGCGGCAAATAAAAGGATGAGAGTAGATGTTGGAGCGTTTTCAGGAACAATGGACCCGTTTTTCAGAACAAAATCGTGGCCCCTTATGGACTAATAAAGAAGGTGCGCCTCAATCGACCAGGATTGGAAAGTCCTTGGGCCGGCTCTTTGGGGCCAATCCGCAGCGCATTGTTGCAGACACGCTTTATGTGCAAATTGTCGAGCAATCGCGCCACCCTGATTTTTACACGAAAGGACACGTAGCCGACAGCGTGGATGGGCGCTTTGACATGATTGTGCTCAATGTTTTTATGGTGATTCGGCGTCTTAAACAGGATGGCCCAGAGGCGGGGCGTCTGTGCCAATATCTTTTCGATGTGATGTTTGAGAATATGGATGCCTCTCTG
>JAJFIM010000178.1 GCA_021774995.1 Alphaproteobacteria bacterium
TGACAGTGCCTGACTCGTGGCCTTCTTCTAAAAGCTGATCAAATTGACGTTTGATCACATCCGTGTATTGCCGGGGCGAAAGGCCATAAACGTTATAGGCATAGTGGTCATTGATTTCGAGCGAATAGGGCAGGGAAATCAAGCGGCCTTTTTGCACGTGAATGGGTTGAGGTTGATCGTCCTGAAAGAGATCGCATGTGTAATAAAACCCAAGGTCGGCGATGATATCCATCGTGTGTTCTGTGTGTGTGAGGGCGGGCGCGAGATAACCGCGAATGCGTTTGCCTGTGGCGTCCATGACTGTTTTGACCGAATCTTCGATCATAGCGCGTTCCTGGGCTTCGTCCATGCCATATGTATAGCGCGTGTTATATATGCCATGAGAGAAAAATTCCCAATCACGCTCTACACACGCTTCGATGACTTCCGGGTGGTGCTGGCAAACGGCCGTGGAGAGTGAAATTGATCCGCGCACCCCGCAATTATCCATCACCTCCATAAGCCGCCAATGGCCGACGCGATTGGAAAAGTCCCGGTAGGAATAAGGCGTAATGTCCGGATAAGGGCGCGGCCAGGATTTGCGAATGGGGTTGAGAGGCGGGTTCAACTCATAAAATTCGATATTGGGAGCTACCCACAAGGCAAGCTTTTTGCCGCCGGGCCATTCGATTTTGGGCCGGTCGACATACGGCCAATAGTCATAAAGACCAGGTTCGGATTTCAAGAGCGTATATCCTTATCTTACGAGTTTAATCTGATGATTTAAGAGTTCAGATAGTCAATGACTTCTGTTACGGACACGACATCGGCGTATTTCAGTTGCAGGTCGGTAAGATTGGCATAGTGATAGCTCTCGTGCTTATCGGCAACGCATTCTTCCGGTACGATCGTGCGATATCCTCGGCTGAGGCTGTCAACGGCAGTGGCGCGGATGCAACCGGATGTAGAACCGCCGGTGATGATCACCGTGTCTACCTTATGCCACACCAGATAGGATTGCAGCGGCGTTTCAAAAAATGCCGACGGCATGCGCTTGGTGTATATCGCGTCGCGGTCCCGATCAATTTCCAGGCGGTCATCGAATTCATGGCGCTCTGATCGATATTTGATGTTTTGCAGAGAATCGGGCGTGTCGGTTCGCGTGCCCCAGACACCGGCATCGCTGGCGTCTTTCATATAGGCGACGTGCGTCCAAATCACGGGCCAGCCCTTGGAGCGCGCCAGATTGGAAATGGTGTTGGTATATTCCATTTGCCGAGGGTCAGTTTCATACGCGGTTTTGAATTTATCGATAGCCGTATAGGCTTTTTGTGGGTCAACATTGACGATGGCGGCTTTTGTTCCAAAGCCAAAGCGGGCGCGATTGGGATTGGCTTTGACCTCTTCGAAAATCTGCTTGGCGGTTTTATCGCTCTTGAGCATTTTTGTTCCAACGATATCGTTCATTTCCGCTTTCCTTATCTTTATTCTCGAGCGATGATCATACCTTAAGGGGGAGTTTGAGTTTGTTAAAGTCTATCGCACCCAGAGGGCGTCTGGATCTCAATTCCCAATTTGTGCCAATCTGTGGTCATGTTCTCTGGGGAGGAAAGAATATTTTTAATTATAAAATTAGATTTGCACAGGGATACTGGGCGCAAATTCTGAAAGGAGGTTATTCTTTCAGGGCATTTCACCTTTGCGCCATGGGTCTGATATTTTTGATCGTTACAGCTTTATCGACGGTCGCGCAGGGCCGGGAACGGGTGCTTCGGTATGGCGTCACTGGTTTGCCGCCTGGTTTGGGAAACCCTTATAGCGCGAATGGACCGCCTTCCAGCACCACATGGTCGGCCCTTTTTGACGGGTTAACACGCATTGGTAGCGGGGGAAAGGTGACGCCAGCTTTGGCGACATCGTGGCGAAACGTAACCCCGACTATATGGCGTTTTCACTTGCGAGAGGGCGTCTCATTTTCCAATGGAGAAGTTTTTGATGCGGCGGCGGTTGTGTCCACTTTTGACTATCTCAAGAGTGATTTGGCGACGGGGAGCGTCGTTGCCAATGAACTGAGCAGTGTGGTGGGCGTCCGGGAGGTGGATTCCCTCACGGTTGATATAGAGACGAGCGAACCTGACGCCATATTACCGAATCGCATGGTGTCCGTAATGATCGTGGCGCCTAAGGCATGGGCTGCAGGGATTGAACCATTTGCCTTGATGCCGGTGGGCACGGGTCCGTTTGTGTTGGAAGGTTGGGGCGAAGCCAGTGGGCGCACATTATTTAACGCCCGTTCAGATTCCTGGCGCTGGGAAGGGCCGCCTACATTGGAACGTATTGAATTTTACACCTTGTCTGATGTTACCGCACGGGTCCAGGCTCTGCTGTCGGGTCAAATTGATATGGCCGTGATTGGACCTGATGACGTGGCGATGGTGCGGTCAAGTGGCTTGAAAGTTTATACGCAACCGGCGCCGCAGGTGATGTCATTGGCCCTCATTACCTTTGAGCGTGATGGAGCGCCCCTCAGCGACAAGCGCGTTCGTCAAGCGTTGAACTATGCGGTGGACAAGCAAGGCATTGCGCAATTCATCTTGCAAGGATTAGGCACGCCTGCGGGTCAGGGTGCGGGTCTGGGAACTTTTGGTTATAATCCTTCCGTCAAACCTTATTCTTACAATCCGGCCAAGGCAAAAGAATTATTGCAACAGGCGGGATATGCGGAAGGGTTTAGTATGTCGGCGGATGTGGTCGTCGGATCGGCGCCCGGCGATGCTCTGATTTATCAGATCGTCAAGCAAAATCTCGCAGCGGTGAACGTTGATTTGACCCTTCGACCAACCGTTTTTGCAGATTGGTTTCGTAAATATTTGAACGGAACGTTCAATGGAGACGCTTTTGGTTTGTCATGGAATGCAACGCCTTATAA
>JAJFIM010000179.1 GCA_021774995.1 Alphaproteobacteria bacterium
TCTTCTTCGGGCGGCGCGCCATTGTGTATATGCCAAACGGGATTGCCCAGTTTTTCCGCCGTACTTTGCTCAGGGTATTTGCCCAAAAAAATCAGATACTCATCAACGGCTTTGGGGATAACGTCAAAATAAAGCCTTTTGGCTTTGCGCGGGTTCTGAAACATGTAAAGCGCCAGACTTTCCGGCGAGGCGTAACGCAGCCACGCTTCAACCGTGATGCCATTGCCTTTTGATTTCGAAATCTTCTGGCCTTTATCGTCAAGAAACAGCTCGTAATTAAAACCGGCGGGCGGCGCGCCCCCAATCGCGCGGGCGATGCGCGACGACAGAGTGACCGATTCGATCAAATCCTTACCCGCCATTTCATAATCAACCCCCAGCGCCGTCCAGCGCATGGCCCAATCGGCTTTCCATTGTAATTTGCATTTGCCCCCGGTGACGGGGGTTTCAATCTTTTGGCCGTCTTCGCGCTGGTAGACAAGGGTTCCGGCCTGCGCGTCGATTTCAAGCACCGGCGCCTGCAACACATGTCCGGTCTCCGGGCAGAGGGGCAGAAACGGCGAATAAGTCGCGCGGCGCTCTGCGCCTAAAGTCGGCAAGACGATCTCCATCACCGCCTCGTAATGCGTGAGCACTTTGAGGAGGGTCTCGTCAAACAGGCCCGACCGGTAACATTCCGTCGCGCTGAAAAACTCGTAAGAAAACCCGAATTGATCCAGAAACGCCTGCAGGCGCGCATTGTTGTGATGGGCAAAACTCTCATGCGTGCCGAAGGGGTCGGGCACCGCTGTCAGGGGCTTGCCCAGATGCCGCCCCAACATCTCCTGATTTGGCAAATTGTCCGGCACTTTGCGCAAGCCGTCCATATCGTCGGAAAAAGCAATAAGCCGCGTCGGGCGGTCAGACAGCGTTGAGAACGCGTGGCGGACCATTCCGGTGCGCGCCACCTCGCCGAAAGTGCCGATATGAGGCAGGCCGGACGGCCCATAGCCGGTTTCAAAAAGCACCGGCTCGCCTTCTGGCTTGTGCGCCACATGGGCAAGAAGCCGGCGGGCTTGTTCGAAAGGCCAGGCCTTGTGGGTGGCGGCTTCTTCGCGATCATCAGGCATCGTTTGGCTTTTCTTTTGGTTTTTAGGGGTTGACCCCTTGCTCCTGTCGCCGGAAACCTATGGGCAGGCGTGGTCCCAAGTCAACGGGCAACGCTGTTCCCGCCGCTAAACCTCAAACTTGATCTGATAGTATGACCGATCATTCCCTCAACACACCGCCGGCCGCGCCGGATACCCGCGCGGGGGCGCCCGTGTCGGCCCTGGTCGCCTCTGCGGGGGGCGGCGTGACTCTGAGCGCGGAGGGCGAGATCGAAGAACTGGACGGGGCCGGCGGCGCCCGCGCACTCAGCCGCGCCCGCGTTCTCGTGTGCCATGCGGGCTTTACCGCGCGGCGTCTGGGGCTGGCGCCGCCCGCGCGCCGCGCCGGCCTTTTTGACATTATGGAGCTTTGGGCCTTTGTGCGCCCGGCGCGCCCTTGCGTACCGACCCCCAAAGGATTGGCGCAGAGCCTCGGCCTGCCCCCGCCGGAAGATCCGCCCAGTGCGGCGGCGCTTATTTTACAGGCCGCCCAGCTTTTGCTGACCGATCTTGGGCGGTCAGAATATCCGTATAAAGATAAAGCGCTTGAGACCGCCCGCACGATGGGCGCCAAAGGGTGGTCCTGGGCCCCGGACGTCATCGCGGCGCTGGGCGAGGCGCGCGAGGCAAAAACATCCGCAAAGGCGACCGGCCTTTCGGGATTGGAAATCTGGAACGCTTTGCCCGATTGGGAGGACCGCGCCCCCCCCGGCGCGCCAGGATCGCTCCCCGTTATGGAAGAGGAAGCCCGGACCTTCCTGGCGGACATTCTCAAGACGGGGCGCAAAGACGCGCAAATCGAGGAACGCGGCGCGCAGCAGGACTACACAGCAGCCGTCACCCAAGCTTTTGCTCCGCGCAACAGAGCCCGGAATCCTGAAATTGTTCTAGCCGAAGCCGGGACGGGCATCGGCAAGACGCTGGGCTATCTGGCGCCCGCCAGCCTGTGGGCTGCGCGCAACGGACCGGGATTGTGGATTTCCACCTACACCAAAAACCTGCAACGGCAGATCGATCAGGAACTGGGCCGCCTTTACCCGGACGCAAAAGACAAAGCGCGGCGCACTCTGGTGCGCAAAGGCCGGGAGAATTATCTCTGCCTACTGAATTTCCAGGACAAAGTTCTGAGCCGTTCGGCCATTGAGATGGGATTGATCGCGCGATGGGCGCGTTTCAGCCGCGACGGCGATATGGCGGGCGGCGATTTTCCAGCGTGGATCACCCCATTGTTTCACGCTGATCGCGCAGTTCCGGGCGGACTGACCGACCGGCGGGGCGAGTGCGTCTATGCCGCCTGCCCGCATTACCGCAAATGCTTCATTGAAAAAGCCGTTCGCAAAGCCCGCCACACCGACATCGTTGTCGCAAACCACGCGCTGGTGATGGTTCAAGCCGCCCTTGACGGGTTGATCGGAACGGCCACAACAAAAGACGCCGCACAGGAGCAACCCGGCGCGCCGCGTAACGCCCCATTGCGCTATATTTTTGACGAAGGGCACCATCTCTTTGACGCCGCCGACAGCGCTTTTTCCAGCGCGCTCAGCGGCGTGGAGGCGGCCGATTTGCGCCGGTGGATTCGGGGACCTGAAGACCGCGCGCGCAGGGGCCGCGATTTGGCGACGCGCTGTGAAGAGCTGCTTGGAGAAAACCAAGACGCCGCCTCCCTGATTGATCAAATTCAGCGCGCGGCGCGGGGTCTGCCGGGGCCGGGCTGGCTGGCGCGCGTCACGGGGGAAGCGCCCAAAGGCCCCGCTGAAAGCTTTCTTGCCGCCCTGGCCGCCCACACTCTGGCGCGGCAGGATGAACGCAGACAGGGGGCGTATGATCTGGAGGCCGCACCCTGGCCCCCCGGACCCCATGTCCTTGAGACGGCGGCAACACTCGGCGAAACACTGGACGGACTTGCCCGGCCCTTGCGCGCGCTTGCCGGGGCCATTCACAACCGGTTGGAGGAAAACGCCGATCCGCCGCTGGACGCCGCCGCCCGCGCCCGTCTTGAATCGCTGGAGCGCAGCCTAATGCGGCGCGGCGCGCTGGAAATCCCGGCCTGGCAAGACATGTTGAAAACGCTTGCCCATGGCCCGCAAAAAGAAACGGCGGCGCTAACCGAACACCCGAGCGCCCAAGCGGGCGCCGGCCGGTCAGGCCGCCCCACCGGAGGCGGGCGCGAAGCGTCTCTCCGCGAGAGAGATAAAATGGTCGATTGGTTCGGAATCGCGCGCAAAGGTGGCCAGACTGTGGATATCGGCATGCACCGCCACTGGATTGACCCCACCGAGCCCTTCGCGCGGGACGTTCTGGAATCGGCGCATGGCGCGTTGATCACGTCGGCGACGCTGAAAGACGAAGGTCCGCCCGCAGCGCAAGAGGCGCAAGAGGATGACGGCGCGCGGGCGCGCGACTGGCAAAGCGCAGAGATGCGCACCGGCGCGGGGCATCTGGCGATACCCGCCCGCCGCCACGTCTTTCCCTCGCCTTTTGATTACGGCGCCCGCACCCGCGTCTTTATTGTCAAGGATGTGAGCCGCACCGACCGGACCGGCATTGCGGCGGCGTATCAGAAACTCTTCACCGCCAGCGGCGGCGGGGCGCTGGGGCTATTCACGTCCATCGCGCAATTGCGCCACACTTATCAGCGGATCGCGCAAAAACTCGAATCCCAGGGACTGCCCCTTTACGCCCAGCACATGGACGCCATGGACACCGGCACGCTGGTGGATATTTTCCGGCTGGAGGAGAACGCCTGCCTTCTCGGCACGGACGCCCTGCGCGACGGCATTGACGTGCCCGGCGTTTCGCTGCGCCTGATCGTGTTCGACCGCGTGCCCTGGCCCCGACCCAGCCTGCTGCATAAAGCCCGGCGCGCGCATTTCGGCGGCGCATATTACGACGACATGGCAACGCGTCTCAGACTCAAACAAGCCTTTGGACGGCTGATGCGCCGCGCCAGCGACCGGGGCGTCTTTGTCATGCTGGACAACCGCACGCCAACGCGCCTGACCTCCGCCTTTCCGCAAGGGACGCCCATTGAACGCCTGGGCCTGGAGGAAACGGCAATAGCCATTGAAAAATTCATCAATCACCCTAACATAGAGTAGCAATCGTCATTCTTCTCCCTCCTCCCCCCGACAAAAGGACTTTCTACATGCCTCAAACCATCTCTCACCATTCCGCACTGATCTACACCATGGTGGTCGTTTCTGCTGCGGACGGGGGCATGAGCGACGCCGAACTGGAAACCATCGGCGGCATTGTCACCAAGTTTCCCATTTTCGATGATTTCGACGCCGAGCGCCTGGTGGACACAGCCGAAGAGTGCGGAACGATCATGGCGGCTGATGGCGGCTTTCAAGCGGTGCTGGGTCTCATTGCCCAGGCGATCCCCGACAAGCTGAAAGAAACCGCCTATACGGTCGCCGTCGATGTGGCCACCGCCGACAATAAATTGGGCCAAGAGGAATTGCGCGTGCTGGAACTCCTGCGCCACGCGCTCGGACTCGACCGGCTTTACGCCGGCGCCATAGAGCGCGCCGCAAGAGCCCGGCACATGACGCTGTAGGGGGTTTTACGATGAGGCGAACGCACACACGCCTCCTGTCATCCTCGACCCGATCGGGGATCCAGCGCAATCGGAGATCAAGGATTGCAATATAAGAAATTGCATCACGCTGTCCTGGATTCCCGCTTGCGCGGGAATGACAAAAGCAAGCACGGAGGATGACGCACTAACGCCATGAAAACACTCCTCCTCCTGCGCCACGCCAAAGCTGAAAGCCCGGCCGCCGCCGCCAAGCGCGGACAGGCGGGCGACAGAGACCGGCGCCTTGACCCGCGCGGACAAAAAGACTGCGCGCAGATCGGCGCCTATATGAAAGCAAAAGGTTACGCGCCGGATCTCATCTGCGCCTCCTCCGCCGCGCGCACGGTGGAGACGATGGAGCGCATCGCGCCATTGCTTGGGAATAAAATCGACAGCGAAACCCACGACGAATTTTATCTGGCAAGCGGCGCAGACCTCTTGCGACGCCTGCACGCAATCGATGACAGCTTTGCTTGCATGATGTTCATCGGCCACAACCCCGGTCTGCACGAGCTTAGCCTGGCGCTCGCGGCGCACGCTCCGCCCACGGATTTTCTGCGGGATCTCAAAACCCACTTCCCCACCTGCGCCCTGGCGGCGCTCACATTCGATCAACCAAGCTGGGGACTGTGTGATGTGGGAGACGGAAGGCTGGTGGATTTTATCTATCCGAAGGCGCTTTAGGGGGGGGGTGGGAAACGTAAAGTAGGG
>JAJFIM010000180.1 GCA_021774995.1 Alphaproteobacteria bacterium
CATAACAATAGCGCCAACGATCCACGATCCCACCACAAGATTGATTGCCTGGACCATGGACAAAGGCTTCTCGGCCGCCTTGACGCGCGACATCTCGAGAAATCCTAACCAGCCCCCGGCGTCATTAACATTTGCAATGATTGCATAAAGGCCAACGAACACCAGAACGGCAACGGCGGGCACGCTTACGATTTCAAGCCCCCTCACGCCAAAATAAGTCGTTCCTGTGTAAAGCGCGCCGGCAAAAATCGCGACGGCGTAGAAGGCCGGACTGTCAAAGGATTGCGTCCACGCAAAACCAAACGCCCCCACCACAATGCCTTGCCAGCCTATGGTCAACAGAGCCAGAAAGATCACCGGGAGATAGGCGCCCACGCGGCCAAATCCGAACCTGTAGAGAATGCCGCTGTTGCATGCCGTCTTATATCCCATGTAGCCGACCAATGCGCCGATGACGAAATTGATGAAATTACCGGCAAAAGTCGCCGCCACCAGATTCGGCCAGAAAGGTACAGAGCTGCCCAATCCCGCGCCGATCAATAAGCCTGTGATCAAAAACCCCCAGCCAAACGCCAGCGTCAAGAGAGGTATGGTCTCCCGGCGCTGATTTTCAGCCAAAGGAGTGAGAGGATTATCCGCGCTAGAACGCTCGGCGGCTTCATCAACCGTCCACCATTTTGCGAGCTTTTCTTTCCATGTCGTCTCGTTCATATTTTCCCTTAACTGATATGAAATGGCGTGACCGATGACCCATCTCTCATTTTCGCATGTTTTGCATCCATGGCGGAGAATACTTTGCCAACCGTCTTGTCGTCCTTCATCACTTCATAAAGAGCGCGAGACAGATCCTTGGCGTTGATCGCACCGTAAGCAAAAGGGCTTTCAGACAAAATGCCGTTGCCCGAAGGTTTTCGCACCGTATAAGGCCCCGTGCGTAGAATTGTCCAGGAGAGCTTGGCTCTGCGCAAATGGTTTTCCGCTTGCGTCATCTTTTTTAGTTTTTTGCGCCTCGCTATTCTCTTCATCAAGGACAAAGCCTTTGCGCTTTCTCCACCGCCGATAGAGGTCACCAGAACAAACCGGCGCGCGCCCGCGGCAAGCGCCGCATCAATGACATCGCATGCGCCACCCTGATTCACGAAAGAGATAACCGCTTCAAGCGCGGCGATTTCCTTCAGTGCAGTTTTAACGGCTAATTGCTGAGCGGCGTCCGTAGTGCGTATTTCCAGGTCAAGCGGCGCCAAGGCTGAAATATCCCCTTCCCCTGTGGAAATTGCAACGACACGCCTCCCCTCCACGCTGAGCAAGCGGCACAGCTCAGCGCCCGGTTCTGCCGTCGCCCCAAATACAGCCACACTTCCCAGCGCCATACTATCCCTCCCAGTGAAACGGGAATCAGTTACTCCGTGAAATTCTTATTCAATTTCTGATTTCTGGCGCTCATCGATAAGGCGCTTGAAAACTGTCCAACTCGTGTCATTGGGGCGCGCGTCATCCACTGGCGGCGGCGCAAAATAAGTTGGATAATTAGCTTCCAATTCCGCTTTCAACACTGCAGGAAGCTCATCTGAACTGTCGATCGATGAGCCTTGCGTGTTGAAGATCAAATAACCTGGACGACTTCCCATCTCCATCCAAGGCAACCATTGCGATACGCGCACCCACGACACAAATGAGCGCGGCGCGTCCACCATATCGGCATCGAACAGGCCTTTTGCGTCAACAAAATGATTGAATAATTCAATCGCCTGATACGTCCCGCCGATATATTGTTGGTAAGCGCCGCCCAAAGGGTTTGGGTAAAACAGAGGAAATTCACTCGTACTGAGATACAGATCGCCGACCACGCGGCCTTCTGCGCGCAGAGGATTTCCATCCCGGTCAGTTGCAAACATCGGGGCGCGCATATTCACCGGATCATTGGCGACGTGAACGACTTCAACATCATGGCCCGTCCAGGGATTGGTCCATTTGCGCAACACCTCACCACTTGCAGCGTCAAGATAGAGCATCACCTCGCGCGAGACACTGCGAAACCCTTCTCCATTTTCTGGGTCGTTCACGGTTTGGCACTGCCTCACATTCGTGCCCACGACTTGAAAAACCAGGCGGTCTTTTTCGCCCTGAACGCGGCTGTAAACATTGCCCTGCCATGTATAGGCCTGAGGTCTTTCCGCCGTGAGCGAGCCGCAAATCATTTTACGCTGAATTTTCAGAGCGTCCTCCGGATTATCCGGGTCCAATGTCGCCGCCGCGCCAGGCGCGGATGCGGCAACGCTGAAAGCGAAACCGCACAGCGCCGTTCTCATCGTTTTAACAATCCTTGAATTCACTCCTAGAGCACGCATGGGAACCCCTTTCATCAGGAATAATACGAATGACGCTTGGAGCGCCTCTACTCTTCATTCTGAGTGAGACGTTCTCTCAGCACAACATTAAATTCCGCTCCCAGCAGAAATGCCGCCGCACTCATGTAAAGGAACAGCAGCAAAACAATCACACCCCCTAAGGAACCGTAAATCACACTGTAATCTCCAAAATTGCTCACATAGATGGAAAAAGCCTGCACCAAA
>JAJFIM010000019.1 GCA_021774995.1 Alphaproteobacteria bacterium
TTTGATTGGAGGAGACGTAACAGCATAAAGCCCAAATAAAATTAGGGCCAAAGCCGCTAACGCTATGACTATCGCTGCTTTGATAGGATTAATTTTACCTGCCATTATTTCTCTCCCTTATATTGACTGTTATAGTCACCATAGTCTGTGCTTTTAGAGGATTTCCAAACAGGAGGTGATGAAACTGCCCCGGTGTTAAATCAAAAATAGACGTTTTGTAATAAGACGGATAGCTATCCAGAAACGTATAGGTCAGGTTCAAAGGGGCGGTTGATTTTTGATCCCACAGCATAAAGCCGTTCTGAATAATATTTGAAGCATCGGTTATATCCGCCATTTTATTTTTCTCCTTTTTTGTACTCGCTATCGCTCTAAAAGAACGTGGTAGTAATAATATCCGTCAGGTGTATCAATGCAGCCGTATCGCGAAGGTAGAGTGATTACATCCTCTTCCGGCACTTCTACGGGGTGGGGGGTGAGATTCAATTTCTCTATTTTAGGAATTGTGACACTTTCAATAGGCTGATCATTCACCCTGTTGATCAACTCACATGAAATTTCCCTTACTTTCGGCAAAATCGCCATAAGCTCTGTTTTATCAGAGCCTGTATCCTTGGCTCTGTTTCCTAATGTAATAATGTATCTATTGCTTTCTGAGTAGTACTTGTTCCACGAAGACTTCAAATCTTTTTCCGTGACACGTGGCGGGGTTAGCTGCCCCCCTTCTATGCTATAAACTTCTAACATAGGGTCATCCCCATACTTTGGCTCTCCTGGCCATGAAAAATCAAGGCGATGAATATCACCGACAGATAAGTTGTTTTTCTTCATGGTACGTGCAATTCCGATTGCTATGTTTTGTGCGCCACCGGGAATTCTACCTGTAAATATAAAATCATTTATCTTCGCACCACCCCTTGACTCTGCCTGCACCTTTTGCTTGCCAGCCAAAAACCACAAACCACAAGTACGATTGCACCTACTATCAAAACCCATTTTTTATTCAATTTCTTCATTCCCAAATTCACACTCTTCCCTAATCTTGCATTTTATCTAAATTTTATTAACATTTTATTAGCTAGGTTTTCGGGCATTAACCGAACAGGACAAAATACTTTTTTTCAAAGGATTGAAACAAACGTCCGGGGACAAAACAAACGTCCGGGGACACAATAACTATTGTGTCCCCAATCGGTTTTGTAATGATAGCCAATAATTCGGGTAATTCTGTGTCAAGACCTGCAACCCTGTTAGATACAGTGAAAATAAATTTTCTGTTTTTAGAATCATCTTGAAATAAACGCAGAATGTCCTGAATCAGTTTATTAATTTCAGGCGCATTTAAATCATACTCAGCCAATTCATCGAATGAAATTTGATCACTATTTTTCTTTGCAATAATTTGCCGTACGAAAATAGTCTTTATACTCGCTATACATGAGGAAATTTGTAAGCAGGGCATATATTGCGACACCTCATTTGACACCGCCTGCGCCCTTTGCCGCGCTTTTAATTTCTCTACAGTCTCTTTAAGTTTTTCTGGTGTTTCAATATCAGAAAGATCAACGATGGTTCCGTTATCTAGCTTTATACTTTCAATTCGATTTGATTTATCAGAAGAGAAAAAATCTTTGATAATGACTTTATTGTTCGTGCTTCCCTCTTGACTCATCGCCTGATTTCCTACAAGCCACAGGCCACAAGCACGATAGTGCCTATAATCAAAACCCATTTTTTATTCAATTTCTTCATTCCCAAATCTACACGCTCCCCTAATCTTGCATTTTATCTAAATTTTATTAACATTTTATTAGCTGAATTTTCGGGCATTAACCGAACAGGACAAAATACTTTTTTTCAAAGGATTGGAAAACAAAAAAAGGGCAACATAGCCGCCCTTTCATTACCCCGTCATCCGACGGACGTTGCTCTAGCTCTGCGGACATCGCCTGTGGCGCTTACATTATCATTCGCATTTTTGTAAGAAAGATATTGCCGCACCATAAAGGCCGTCCGGGAAGCACGGGAAGACTACGGGATAGGAATCCGAACTCTCGATATAATTTCCCACCAACACCCCTTGCGTTATGGGATGTATGTGGGCTACATTCTGGGTTACGGACTGTGAAAGCTGTCTGTTTTTCTTGAAAACAACTGTAATGGCTGTTCTTTAGAATCAATGACTTAGAGATAAACAGTCACGGTGGAAAGTCCCTCACTCTCCGCCATTACACCGTTTTCGTTTTAACAGAGCCAAATATTACAAGATCGGACAGACACGATGAAACAACTGATTAAAGCCATTGCCCCCACGCCTGTTTTAAACGTCGCCCGGGACTTGCGGGAATGGCCGCGTTTACGGGCGCGTCCCGTGCAGGTTTTTGACACGAAAAACCTGTGGTCAGCCGATAGAGCCGCCGTGTCTGCTATGCTTGAAGACAGCGGCACGGATGCGGGATGGGACGAAGACCACAAAACCATTACGGCGTTGTTTGGGGACGAAAACAAGATGGGCGGCGTTAATCCGGGAGACAGAAAAGCTCTTTATTATCTGGTCAGGGCTTTAAAGCCAAAGAACGTGCTGGAAGTCGGAACCCATATAGGAGCTTCAACGCTCTATATCGCCCGCGCCCTGAAACGCATAGCGAAAAAGGGAAAAGTGTCTACTGTTGATATTATGGATGTCAATGACGCCGTACACGGACCGTGGAAAGAAGCCGGATTACCGGAAGGACCACGGGATATGGCGACCCGGCTTGAATGCGCCGCTCATATTGATTTTCACACATGTCCTTGTCTGGAGTTGATGGCGACAATCAAAACGAAATACGACCTCATTTTTCTGGATGGTGATCACACGGCACAAGCTGTTTATCAGGAAGTCAGCGCGGC
>JAJFIM010000181.1 GCA_021774995.1 Alphaproteobacteria bacterium
TATTGAGCGCGTTGTCGCAAGCCGCCGTCGCGCAAGTCTATGATATTTGCGTCAGCATGTCCGTGGCGGCGGGCCAGGATCTGGGCAAGGGCCTTGCGATCGTGTCCATGGGTGATTTTGGGGGTGCAAGCCTAGTGGCCGACGCCCCGCTTGATCTGGTGTTTGTCTATGACCCCGACGGCAAGAAGGGCGCTTGCGCCAATGCCGTCAAAAATTATACGGATCTCGCCGGCGCCATCACCGAATGCCTGACCAAGCCGCGCAAGGTGGCGGAAGGTTTGAAATTGCCGCTCTTTGAGGTGGATACCCGCTCGCGTCCCGGCGGCACGGGCGGCGAGATCGCGTCAAGCTTGCGGATCTACAAAACCTATTATGTCGGGCAGGCGGACGCCTGCGCGCAATTGGGACTTACCCGCGCGCGCGTTGTTTGCGGGCCTAAAGGCCTTGCCGCGCGCATCGAAGACGCCACGGCCGATATGTTGACCCGGCCGCGCCAGGGCGATCAATTGCCGCGCGACGCCGACCGGGGGCGGAACAAAGACATGCGCCACAACAGGCCGCAATCAACCTGGGATGTGGAACGCATTCGCGGCGGGTTGGCCGATCTGGAGATCATTGTTCAGTGCATGCAGGTTAAATTTGGCGCCGAGCACCCTTATGTGTTCTCGCCAAACCTGTCGGAGGCTTTGAGCGCGCTGGGCCGCTCCGGCTGTCTTGACGGCCATATCGTTGCGGAGCTTGCTGAGTCAGTGGCTTTCTGGCAGCGCCTGCGCGCCGTGCAAGGGCTGACCGGTATGAACGATCCGACAACGGATCGTCCGCGCCAGCGCATGGCCAAACTGATTGCAAAAGCCGTCGGCGTTTCCGACTTCACCTCCGTGGAGCCGCTCATCCGTGGCCACGCTGAGCGCACCCAGATGCACTACAACCATCTGATCCTCGGCCATCAGCCGGACAACTCAGTGGACAAAGCCGCCGTGCATTAGGGCGCGTTAACGGTTTTAGCTTGAAGTCGTATCCCGGATACGTTAGTGTAGCGTATCCGGGATATGGAGTAAGCTATGGGTGTTCGTGAAAGAATACAACGTTACAGAACGACAGGTGCCGCCGCCGATTTGATAAGAGTCGAGGTGTTGGTGCCCAAGAAGTCTCGTGGCGAAATTCTCTCCCTGGCTGAGCGATTGCGAAATGAGTATCGCTGCAAAAAACCGGTTCGTGTCGTTAATGCCGAAGATGTCAATGATCGCGCAAAATTGATGATCCATCGGCTTTTGGCGCGCCGCATGGCATCTGAACCTGGTCTTGTCGCTCAGGCGCAGGATGCTCTTGGCTCCCGGCATATCGAAGGCGCGTCCGCTGAGTATATAGATGAATGGAAACGCCTGCTGTCACTTGAGCCGAATGAACTGAGGCGGATCATCACGGCCCGTACAGATAACATGTATCGTCTGCGCGTCAGTTCTCCACTTGCCCTTGTTGCCGACATTGAAAATCCGGATTTTCGCCGCCGGATATGGCGTAAAGCCCGTCAGGGATTGAAACCCCATGGCGCATAATATCGCCGGGCTGGGCGTCAGAACATTTGACGACCTTTATCGAGTCGTTCGTTCTATCAGTCGACATTTCAAAACGAGTACTGTTTTTATTATTGGAAGCCAATCGATATTGCTCGATAAGCCTGATGCGTCGGTCATGATGAGAACGTCGGGTGAAATTGACGCATATCCAGGAAATATTCGAGAATGGGAAGCAAACCATCCGGGTGATCTGGCATCAGAAGAAACAAACGCGAACTTTGGTTTTGGTTCGATTTTTCATAAAACGTTTAAGTTCTACATCGATGGTGTCGATGAAAGCACTGCTAAATTTCCACCGGGCTGGGAAGATCGCGCAGTAGAGAAAGAGGTGCCGGTTGATGAAAAAATGATTACAGTAATTGCGCCTTGTCTAGACGATTTAATTGTCTCTAAGCTCCTGCGTCTCAGTTCTAAGGATAAGGATTTTATCGAGGACAGTCAGAAAATGCAGAAATTGGATCTGAACCTCCTTAAGGAACGACTTGAAAGCTTGAACCAAAATAAGGAAATTATTTCCAATGCCATCACGTTTCTGAACAGTCTTCAGGAATGAAAAAATATATGCGACAGCATTTTGATATTTAGATTTCGCCACCTGTAATACGGTCCAGATGCACTACAACCATTTGATCCTCGGCCATCAGCCTGACAACTCAGTGGACAAAGCCGCCGTGCCATTAGGGGGGGGATGTATAACGCCGTCATCCCCTCGGGCCTCTTTTGTCATCTCGCTGCATGACAGCGGGACCCACCTTTGGTGACTCTCGGGCAGGGATAAGCTTTATGAAATTCTGTTTGCCTGACAGTATGGGCCCCGTGATCAAGTCATGGGGTGACACAAAGGCAAGGGGATGACGGGCTCATTTACCCTCGCCATCCTTTTCGGGAGCGTCGGTAATAGTCCGTGGTCCGGCGGATCTCAACCACATGAACATGCGCGCGATGTCCCGGGGCCTGAGCGTCAGACCAAGGGCGACCAATGCAATTACCCATTGTTCAATGAGTTTTGTAATATCCCATGAGAAATCGCGAAAATGACCATCGTCTTGAGAAAATTGATAAATGAGAGAAAACGTTTGAATGAGAGCTGTGGGAAACGGGTCTACGAGATATGAGAGGCCGATAAGAAAACTTCCGATCGTAACCAGGTCAGTGGGGTTGAACGCCAGTTCTATGCCATGCTCATGCATCTTTGGAGAAAAAACTTTTGCGATTTTAGCAGCATATACCCAAAGGATTAAGCCGAACAGAACCATGCCTGGGTAGTACATCGTTATATACAGGTCGATCTGATCATCAGAATCATTTGATGCGGAAACGTAAAGGAATACCAGTGGCAAGTTGAATATAACGGTTGCCGCAGCCCATAATCGTATAAGCAGGGTGCCGATGGCTTCTATAGGTGTCATGAGATGCAGGTCGCATTTTGAGTGAACGGAAATCACTTATTCTAAACCTAACCCGCCTCTATCCCCAAGGACGCCAATATCGCGTCGCGGTCGGCGTTGAGCGCCGGGGCTGCGGGCCGCGTTTCGGGGTCGGGGAAGGCGGAGAGTTTGATCGGATTGCCCGCCATGCGCACCGGCGCGCCTGAAGGTCCTGGCGTGTTGATAACCATGTTGCGTTCTATCACATGGGGGTCGGCCAGGACTTGATCGACAGTGTTGATGGGGCCGCAGGGGATGCCCGCCTCCTCCAGCACGCCCAGCCAGTGGGCCACGGTGTGTTGCTCCAACAACGCCTCAATGTCTTTTTTCAGCGCGTCGACATTTTGACAACGCGATTCATTGCTGGCGTAGCGGGCGTCTTGCGCCAGGCCTGCGCGCCTGAGCGCGGCGGCGAGTTTGGCAAACAACGCGTCATTGCCCGCCGCGATCACCAGATGCGTGTCGGCGGCGCGGTAGACTTCAAAGGGCGCGATGGAAGGGTGGCGCGCGCCCATTGGTCCCGGCGCGTCGCCGGTGGCAAAATAGCGGGCGATGGCGTTTTCCAGCAGCGCCACCTGGCAGTCCAGCATGCCGACATCGACTTTGATCGCTTCGCCTGTCTGTTGCCGGTGATACAGCGCGGAGGAGACGCCGATGGCGGTGAACATCCCCGCGCTCAGATCCCCGATGGAGGAACCGACGCGGGTGGGCGGGCTTCCCTTATGGCCGGTGAGAGACATCATGCCGCCCATGGCCTGCACCACCATGTCATAGGCCGGGCGCGTCGCGTAGGGGCCGGTGTGGCCAAAGCCGCTGGCGGCGGCATAGATGAGATTGGGAAAGCGGGCGTGGAGCGTCTCCCAGCCAAACCCAAGTTTTTCCATCGTCCCGGCGCGGAAATTTTCCACCAGCACGTCCGTCTTGGCCAAAAGCTTCTCGAATATGTTCCGGTCACCCGTCTCTTTGAGGTTGAGCGCGATGGATTCCTTACCCCGGTTGAGAGACATGAAATAGGCCGATTGCCCCTCAATAAAAGGTCCGATAGCCCGCGAATCATCGCCGCCCTCCGGCGTTTCAACTTTGATCACCCGCGCGCCCAGATCGCTTAAGATCATGGTGCAGAAAGGACCCGCCAGAACCCGCGTCAGATCGAGAATAATAAGGCCCGCTAAGGGGCCGTCAGGCGCGGTTCCTGCGTCCTTAACCATCGAATTCAAGTGCTTTTGCCGGGCGGACGGGTCTCATGGGGCGGGGCGGACGGGTCGTCCGGCGCTGGTTTTCCGGACAAAGAGAGGGGAAAGTTCTCAATTT